>JBAUIG010000192.1:0-2397 GCA_049682735.1 Candidatus Macondimonas sp.
GCGCACCCGCGACCGCGAGCGCAAGCTGCTCAAGAAGATCGATGAGGCCCTTGCCGCCCTAGATGCCGGCGATTACGGCTATTGCGAAAGCTGTGGCATCGAGATCGGCATCCGCCGTCTGGAAGCCCGCCCCACCGCCAGCCAGTGCGTCGATTGCAAGACCCTCGACGAAATCCGCGAACGCCAGATGGGGGGCTGAGCCCCTCCGGCAGGACCCCACCACTGGCCGCCATCCCCTGCGGCCGGTTTGCCCCCTCGCCGACCGGCCCCCTGCACTTCGGCTCTCTGGTCACCGCGCTGGCCAGCTTCCTTGATTGCCGCCACGTCCACGGTCGCTGGCAGGTGCGCATCGAGGACCTCGACCAGGCGCGCGTGATCCCGGGTGCCGCCGAGACCCATCTGCGTACCCTGGAACGCTTCGGTCTCAACTGGGACGGGCCGGTGGTCCACCAAAGCCAGCGGATTGCGCATTACGATGCCGCCCTGCAGCAGCTGCAGGCCGCCGGAACCCTTTATGCCTGCACCTGCAGCCGCGCCGAGATTGCCCGTGCCGGGCGGATGGGCGTCGAAGGGCCGATCTATCCCGGCACCTGCCGCAACCGGCGGCACGCCCTCACCGGCCCCCATGCGTTGCGGGTGCGGATCGGGTCAGCGCCCATTCTCTGGCACGACGCCATTCAGGGGCCCCAGCATCATGATCTCGCCGCGCTGTGCGGCGATTTCGTGCTGCGCCGGGCCGATGGGGTGGTGGCCTACCAGCTTGCTGTCGTGGTGGACGATGCCGCGCAGGGGGTGAACCGGGTGATGCGGGGCGCGGATCTGATCACCTCGACCCCACGCCAGATCCACCTGCAGCGCCTGCTGAGCCTGCCCACGCCCCGCTACGCTCATGTGCCGCTGGCGCTGGATGGGCGTGGCGAGAAACTGGCCAAACGCCTGGGCGCTGCCGCCGTGGCGACGGGCGAGCCGGCGCCTCTGCTGTGCCAGGCACTGACCTTCCTGGGTCAGGCCGTGCCGCCGGACGGCCCGCGGCTTAGGGTGGGGGAACTGATCGATTGGGCGATCGCCCATTGGGAGCCGGCCCGCATTCCACAGGGCAGCGGATGGCTCGCGCCGCCGCTGCCGGAGCCTTCCGTGTCATGCCGCGACTGAGGGCCAAGTGAACCTGATCCTGCATGATTGGCCAAACCAGACAGGCAGTTGACACGATTGAAAGCGGTTTCCGGCCGTGCCCAGCCGCCGCGTCCTGCCGAAAAGGACGGCATCAGCACCGTCATGCGACGGGCGGGTCAGCCGCCGGCGCGGTCGAAAAAGACCAGAGGCTGCGCGCCATCGTGCACAGGCGCAGGCGACGTTTCCGGCGCGCTGGCCAGCCAGTTGACCGGCGTCGCCTGACGCGCGCCCAGGGCGGCGAAATCGAACAGCTTGGGATCGGCCAGATGCGCCGGACCCACATTGCGCATGGCGGCAAAGATGGAATCCAGGCGTCCCGGGTATTGGCGTTCCCAGTCCTGCAGCATCGTCTTGATGGCCTTGCGCTGCAGGTTTTCCTGCGTGCCGCACAGGTTGCAGGGAATGATGGGGAAATCCCGCGCCCTGGCATAGCGGGCGATTTCGGCCTCCTCGCAATAGGCCAGCGGACGAATCACCACATGACGGCCATCGTCGGAGAGCAGCTTGGGCGGCATGGCGTGCAGCTTGCCGCCGAAGAACATGTTGAGGAACAGGGTCTCCATCAGGTCATCGCGATGGTGCCCGAGAGCGATCTTGGTGACACCGTGTTCGGCGGCGAAGCGGTACAGGGCGCCGCGCCGCAGTCGCGAACACAGGCCGCAGGTGGTCTTGCTCGCGGGCACCCGCGACTTGACGACGCTGTAGGTGTCCTGTTCGATGATGTGGAAGGGCACGCCCAGTGCCGACAGGTAGTTCGGCAGAACCTCGACCGGAAAGCCGGGCTGTTTCTGGTCGAGGTTGACGGCGAGGATCTCGAAATCCACCGGCGCGCTGCGCTGCAGGCCGAGCAGGATGTCCAGCAGGGTGTAGGAATCCTTGCCGCCGGACAGGCAGACCATGACCCGGTCGCCGGCCTCGATCATGCCATAGTCCTGGATCGCCTGGCCGACCTGATGGCGCAGGCGCTTTTGCAGGCGCTTGAAGTTGTTGGACATATCAAGAGGCGAAGTGACGGACATGGACAAATGCGCTCGGATGGAAAATCCTCCCAATTATTCCACAGCGCCCGTCTGCCCGCGCAGGCCGAACGCCGCCCGGCGACGTCCCTGCGGCCCGGCCTGCCCGGCGGGATGACATGAGCGCTCACCCGCTGCCCCCTTTGCCCAGCAGCTTCCACCCGGCGGTGGCGAGCTGGTTCGCGCGCTGCTTCGGCGTGCCCACCGC
>JBAUIG010000193.1:0-1916 GCA_049682735.1 Candidatus Macondimonas sp.
GTCGCCGGCATGCGCCGCACCGTGGACCCAGCCACCGGCTCCAACTACGGCATGATCCTCGCTCCCATCGCCCAGGCCGAGGCCATCCTGGCGGGGCAGGCCAGACCGGACACCCTGGGCGTGCGCGCGCTGGATGACCACACCCTGGAAATCCGCCTCAAGGCCCCCACGCCCTATTTCCTGAGCCTGCTCACCCATTCCACCACCTATCCCATCCACCGGCCCTCGCTGGCGGCCCATGGCGACCGTTTCACGCGGCCTGGCAATCTGGTGACCAACGGCGCCTACCAACTGACCGAGGCGGTGGTGCAATCTCACATCACTCTCAGTCGCAATCCCTATTACTGGGACAATGCCCATACCCGCATCGACAAGGTGCGCTACTCGGCCATCGAGGACGCTTCCAGCGAATTCAAGCGCTATCGTGCCGGGGAGGTGGACTGGGGCGGCGTCCCGACCGCCAACTTCCGCTGGGCCAAGGAACATCTGGGCGATGAACTGCGCATCCACCCCTATTTGGGCGTGTTCTACTTCGGGCTGAACCTCACCCGGCCGCCGTTCCAGAACGCCCCTGCCCTGCGTCGGGCACTGAATTTGGCCGTCGACCGGGAAATCCTCACCGAGAAAATCACCGGCGGCGGCGAAATCCCGGCCTATGGCTGGGTGCCGCCGGGGCTGCCGGGTTATCAGCCGGCGCCCCCGGACTATGCCGGCTGGACCCGGGAAGCGCGCTTCGCGGAAGCCAAGCGGCTGTATGCCGAGGCAGGGTATTCGGCCGAGCGGCCCTTGCAGATCGAAATCCGTTACAACACCCAGGAAGACAACCGCAAGATCGCCGTCGCCGTGGCCCAGATGTGGAAACAGGTGCTGGGCGTCGAGTCAACGCTGTTCAACGAGGAATGGAAGGTTTTCCTGCAAAACCGCAAACAGAAAAAAGTTACGCAGGTGTTTCGCAGCGGCTGGATCGGCGACTATGCCGATCCCTATACCTTCCTGGAGGTGCTGCACTCCCAGCACGGCATCAACGATTCCGGCTATACCAATCCCGCCTATGACGCCCTGCTGGCACGCATCAGCGTCCTCCCCGACGGCCCGGAGCGCAATGCCCTGATGCGCCAGGCCGAGGCCATGATGCTGGCCGATGATCCGGTGATTCCGCTGTTCTTTTACGTGAGCAAGACCCTGATCAAGCCCTGGGTCAAGGGCTACCAGCCCAACATCATGAACCAGCACTACACCAAGGACTTGTGGATCGAGACGGGTAATCGCTGAAGCCGCCTGTGCTTAATCAGAGCGCAGCGCGGCGATCAGGATCAAAGACATCGCTAGGCCGCCGGCTGGATCCGCTGGCGCCATCTGATGTATCAGGCGCCAGCCGGCATCCAGGAGCAGGCGCTCCCAGCCCGCCATCGAACGGAAATACCACGGCATGGCGGCAGGAAAAGCGGCGCCGAAGCCGGAAAATCGCTCCTCGCGCCACCCCGCCTCGCCCGCCACTCGATCGGGATGCACGGTCTGGATGATGAGCCGGCCTGCCGGACTCAATGCCTGACACATGGCTCGCAAGATCGGACTCGGATCGGCTTCAAACAGGGCGAAATTGAACACCACGCCATCGAATTGGCCCAGCTGCAGCGGATCGACCACCAGTTCATCGTAGCGCAGCACCTCGAAGCGCCCTGCGCCGGCCGCCCGCGCGGCGCCAATCAACGGCACCGTCGCATCGATGCCCACGGTCTCGATGCCATCATCGTGCAAGGCCCGGCTCAGCCAGCCTTCGCCACAACCGACATCCAGAACCCGCCGCGGCGCGCCCGCTTTTATCGCGTCCAGTACTGCCGCATTGGTGACGCGGCGGCTGTCGATGCGCTGCTCCCGCACAGCGCTGAGCCAGGCCTCTGCATTGCTTTGCCAAC
>JBAUIG010000194.1:0-3343 GCA_049682735.1 Candidatus Macondimonas sp.
TCTATTTCACGGAACGGCTGTGGCAATGGAAGGTGCTGGAGGCGGTCGTGCCGTTTGCCCGCAAGTTTGGCCCGATGGCCAGAAAGCTCATCTGGCAGCGATTTCACAGGGGCACCATGAACAATCGCGCCGCCGCCATTGCGGAATACCGCCGCCATGTCGCGGAGGTGCAGGCCGCGGTTCCAGCGGAAAGGCTGCTGGTTTTCAACGTCACGCAAGGCTGGGCGCCGCTGTGCGTATTCCTGGACCGGCCCGTGCCGGATCAGCCCTATCCCCGCGTCAACGACAAGGAAGCGATGCAAAAGGAAATTCAGGGCATGGTCAAAGGCGCCTACGCCATTGTCGCTGTGGCAGGTGTGGGTGTTCTGGCAGTCCTCGCCTTGCTTTTCGGTCTGCTCTGATAGAGCCCTGACACATTCTATTTACGGCGCCCGCCCGCGCTTCAGGCGAAATCCTGCGGCGCCTGACGTTGCCAGTCGACGAGCGAGCTGCGGAAATCAAAGCGGAAGGGGAAGTTCAGGGTTTTGAGTGTGGCGGGAACGATGTGGGTGGGGCGGGCCGCCTTGCGCACCCGCATGGGGTGGATGGGGCTGTTGCCGCCCAGCGCGGCATTGATCAGCCCGGCGGCGGGGATGAGCAGGGGCAGGGGAAGCGGGATCACCGGGGCGCGGCTGCCCAGATGGGCTTTCACGTGGTCGACCAGCGCGCCCAGGGGCTCGGTCGGATCTTCCACGTAGTTGTAGCGGAGGAGCGGATCGTCGCGATCCATCAGGAAGGTGATGCTGTCCAGCAGGCCCTCGATGTAGCCATAGGACTTGTGGATGTCGGGCGATCCGGGATAGGCGAAATAACCGCGCTTGATGGCGCGGATCATGCGCAGGATGTTGCCCGGATCGCCGGGACCATAGATCACCCCGGGCCGGCAGATGATCAATCGCCGCCCCGGCGCGACCGCCTGCCAGCGCTCGTGGATCAGCTCGGCCGGGTATTTCGACCCCCCATAGGGCGACACCGGGCAGATCGGCGCCGTTTCATCGGTCGGCCCGTCGGTGGGGCCATAGACCGCGATGCTGCTGGTGAAATACAGGTTCGGGCAGCCCACCGCCTCGGCATAGGCGATCACTTCCCGGGCGCCGGCCAGGTTGGTGTCGAAATATTCGATGGCTTCATGGCCCGGCTCGCGATGCACTGCCGCCAGGTTGAAGATCCACGCCGGGGCCTCGGGCGTGAGGTCCGTCGGGATCGGCTGGCGCACATCGGTGACCGACGCGCTGATGCCCGGCAGGTCGGCCAGTGGATTGGGGCGCAGGTCGGCCAGATGGATATGGTCAAAACGGCCCGTGGCGAGCAGCCGCCGGGCCAGATGCGCGCCGATGAATCCGGCGCCGCCGAAGATGATGCAGGTGGTCATGCTGGATTTCCTGCTCCACAGTTCTTTGCCAAAGAGCCATCTATCGGCCCGAGGGCGGGCCTCCTACAGGCGATGCCTCCGCTGTGGGAGCGGCGCCCCCGCCGCGATCGGCCTCGTTTCAGCTTAAACCCAGTTCTCCAACAACAAGCCCGGCACACGGGAAAATTCCTTTTCGTTGTTCGAGACCAAGGTCAATCCCAAACTGCGGGCGTGGCCTGCAATCATCAGGTCGTAAGGTCCGATTCCTTGTCCGGACCGCTCCAGCACCGCCCGGATTTGGCCATAGTGCATGGCCGCCTTGTCATCAAACGGCAGTACATCCAGTCGGGCAGCAAAGCGCTCCACCTGATCGAGATTGTGTTCCGGGCGCGCCGACTTCTCCGCGCCGTACAACAGTTCGGCCAGAACAACTGACGAAATGGCCAAATGGGCCGCGTGGCGGTTGAATCGCTCCCGAATGTGAGCCGGCCGCTGCTTCAGGGTATAGATGCAGATATTGGTATCCAGCAGATAGCGCAGCGTCACAGTCCATCCCGCTGCTGCATCTCCGGCTGATTGCGTTCGGTCATGAAGTCATCCGTCACACCGGGGCCATCGAAAAAATCATCCCAGCCGTGCCCGATCGGGACAATCAGCCGTGCCTGGCCCATGCGGATGACCTCGACCCGTTTCACCTCATCGGGCAAGGCCACCGCTTTGGGCAGGCGCACCGCCTGACTGCGATTGCTTTTGAAAACCGTGGTTTCGGTCATGGCGATGCCTCGGGCGTTGAATCATGCGTGGAAAAGGACGGTTTTCATTGTTCGGTCGGCTGAGCGATATGTCAATGGGATATACGTTACGGGTGCGCGCCGATGAAGCCGGCGCCGCCGAAGATCACGCAAGTGGACATGCTGGGTTCCCTGCTCCACAGTTCTTTGCCAAAGAGCCACCCATCGGCCCGGGGGCGGGCCTCCTACAGGCGATGCCTCCGCTGTAGGAGCGGCGCCCCCGCCGCGATCGACCCCTAGCGCGGGTTGCGGGTGCGCGCCGATGAAGCCGGCGCCGCCGAAGCTCATGCCAGTGGACATCAGTACGCGCTATGAAGCGTTTTTCAGCGCCTACACCCGCGCCTCGGCGGCATGCGCCAGATACCACTGGTAGGTTTCGCGGATGCCGTCTTCCAGCCCGATGCGGGCGCGCCAGCCGAGCGCGTGCAGGCGCGAGACATCCAGCAGCTTGCGCGGCGTGCCGTCCGGCTTGCTGGGATCAAGCACGATCTCACCCTCGAAACCCACCACGCGCTGCACCAGCGCCGCCAGCTCGGCGATGGAGATGTCCTCGCCCACGCCGACGTTGATGATGCCCTCGTCGTCATAGTGCTCCATCAGGATCAGGCAGGCATCGGCCAGATCGTCCACATGCAGGAATTCGCGCCGCGGGGTGCCAGAGCCCCACACCACCACCTGCGCCGCGCCGCTCACCTTGGCCTCGTGGAACTTGCGGATCAGCGCCGGCAGCACGTGCGAATTGGCGAGATCGAAGTTATCCCCCGGCCCGTACAGATTGGTCGGCATCAGGCTGATGGCGTCGAAGCCGTACTGGCGCCGATAGGCTTGACACATCTTGATGCCGGCGATCTTGGCGATCGCATACCATTCGTTGGTGGGCTCCAGCGATCCGGTGAGCAGGCAGTCCTCCGGCATTGGCTGCGGAGCGAACTTGGGGTAAATGCAGGACGAGCCGAGGAACAAAAGCTTCTTCACGCCATGGCGCCAGGCGGCATCGATCACCGCGGTCTGGATCTGCAGGTTGTCGCGCAGAAAATCCGCCGGATAGCTGTTGTTGGCGTGGATGCCGCCCACTTTCGCCGCCGCCAGGAACACAAACTCGGGCCGCTCGGCGGCGAAGAAGGCCTGCACCGCCGCCGCGTCGCGCAGGTCCAGTTCGGCG
>JBAUIG010000195.1:0-3921 GCA_049682735.1 Candidatus Macondimonas sp.
GATGCGGGTACTGGACGCCTGCGCCGCGCCAGGAGGAAAGACGGCGCACCTGCTGGAACGCACCGACGACCTCGACCTGCTGGCGCTGGATGTGGATCCGAACCGGCTCCGGCGTGTGACGGAGACCCTGGAACGGCTGGGTCTCGCGGCGCGAACCGGCTGCGCCGATCTGGCGCGACTGCCGGACTGGCATGATGGTCGGCCTTTCGACCGTATCCTGCTGGATGCGCCCTGTTCAGCAACGGGGGTGATTCGCCGTCATCCGGACATCAAACTGTTGCGTCGCCCGGACGATATCCCCGCCTTGGCCGCGCGCCAGCGCGAACTGCTGGAGACCGCCTGGGGCCTGCTGGCGCCCGGTGGCGTGTTGCTCTACGCCACCTGTTCGATCCTGCGTGCCGAAAATCGGGACGTGATCGACACTTTCCTGGCTGATCATCGCGAGGCTGTGGCCGAGCACCTGGATGTGCCTTGGGGACAACCCGCCGGGGCCGGGCGGCAAATTCTGCCGGGAGCGGACGATGCCGATGGGTTTTTCTTTGCCCGCTTGCGTCGCCCACCGAACCTTGAGCGGGTGAGCGCGGCAAGGACGTTTGACAAGTCCCCCGCGGCCAACTAAACCCAATAAACGAGCGGTCAATCCGCGCGTTGGTGTGGCCTAGGGATGGAGAGGGGATCCATGAACATGGTTTCGGCATGCTGGAAATATGGCAAATACTTCGTAGCGGCCTGGGCCATGCTTTTGGCGTGGCCCTTGATGCTGATGGGGGGCGAGGCAATCTTTGCGTATGCCTTGGCGCTGGGCGTCATTGCCTTGGCCGGTGACCTGTTGCTGGGCGAGGATTTCACCGACTATGCGGGGAGCTATCGCTATCCCGGCCTGTTTTTCTGGCTGGAAACCGCGAGCCAGGCCATCATGATCGGGACCACGCTGCTCTTCCTGTGGTCGCTGGCTTATCCACAGGTCGATTTTCTGGGTATCGGCGCTGCGCTTTCACATCTGACGGGCGTGGATCTCGCCGTCCGCCACGCTGGAAATGACTGGCGCTATTACCTGGCCAGCTTTGCAATCACGGCGGCTGGCGGCGCCCTGGTCAATGTCGCTATCGCCCATAACATGATCCATCGCACCTATGACATGAAATCCATCTGGGTGGGGCGCATTGGTGAGGCTTTCGGTCTGTTCACCTACTTCTCCATCCGCCACCCTTATGGCCATCACAACCTGGTGGGCACCCCTGCCGATCCCGCCTGGGCCCGGCGTGGGGATTCGTTTTATCGCTTCGTAGTGCGCTCCATCATCGGTCAGTACCGCATGACCTGGGCACTGGAACGGGAACGCCTGCAGAAAATCGGTCGGCCCGTCTGGAGCATCCACAACGCCGCCCTGCAGGGTTGGGCGCTGGAGGCTGTCATTGCGGTTCTGTTCTGGGCTGTGGCGGGCTGGGTCGGCGTTCTGGGGCTCTTGGGCATCGGTTTGGTGACCCATGTCCTGCTGGAGTTTGCCAACTACCTGGAGCACTACGGTCTTGTGCGTGTGCCCAGCGAGCCATTCCAGTACCGCCATGCCTGGAATGACAACCATCGTATGTCGCTATGGATCGTGGCCGCAGTTCCGCGTCATTCCCACCACCACGCCGATGCGCAGGTGGAGCACTACGAACTCAAGCCCTTGCCGGAAGCGCCCACGACCTTGGGAGGCTATGTGGTAACCGCGTTGATCTCCTTGATGCCGCCCCTCTGGCACGCCCTGATGAGCCCACGTTTGCTGGAATGGGATGCGCGCTATGCCACACCGGCGGAACAGCGGTTGGCCGCGGAGGAAAACTTGCGCAGCGGCATCCCGCTGTTGGTCGATGCCGGCGAGCGATACCTTGCGCATGAGCGGTCGAATGAGGTGTCCGCCGCCTATGTCTGAACGGCTGTCGAGGCCCTGAACTCTCGAAAAAACCTCGAGGCGATGAAAGAGGGCTTGACCATTTGTTCAGTCAGGCATAAATATTAAACGTTCGGCACCGCATCATGCATGGCCGCTATAATCCATTGAGGAGGGACACCCACATGAGTACACCCCAGCCCATTTCCATATCGGGCCTGGCGCGCCAGCAGGAAGCGTCGACCCAGAATCCCCTGCTGCCGCTGCTGCAGGCCCAGCAAAAGGCCTTCCTCGACCGGGGCATCACCGATGCCAAGCAGCGCGTCGAAGCGCTCTCGATCCTGGGCAAGGCAATTGGTGAGTACAGTGACGAATTGGTCAAGGCCGTGATGGCCGACTTCGGTCACCGTTCCCCCCACGAAACCGTGTTGACGGAAGTTCTCGCCAATCTGGGCGAGATCCGTCTGACCAAGGGCCATATCAAGAAGTGGATGAAGCCCAAGAAAGTCGCCTCCAGTATCCAATCGCTGCCGGCGACGGGCTACGCGGTCTACCAGCCCAAGGGCGTGGTGGGCATCATGGGCGCCTGGAATTACCCGGCCTTCCTGATCTTTTCGCCACTGATCGGTGTGTTGGCGGCCGGCAACCACGCCATGATCAAGCCACCGGATGTCACCCCGCGCACCTCCGATGTGATCGCCGAGCTGATCGCCAAGCATTTCGATCCCAGCTTCATCACGGTCGTGACCGGCGATGTGCAGGAGGCCATCCAGTTTTCCGAGCTGCCCTTCAATCACCTGATCTACACCGGCAACACCGAGGTCGGCCGCAAGATCATGATGGCGGCGGCCAAGAACCTGACCCCCGTCACCCTGGAGATGGGCGGCAAGTCGCCAACCATCATCGGGGAGGACTACTCCATCGAAAAAGCGGTGCAGCGCATTCTGCTGGGCAAGACAGTGAATTCCGGCCAGACCTGCATCGCGCCGGACTATGTGATGGTCCCCAAGGGCAAGGAACAGGAATTCGTCGATGCCTATTCCCGCGCCATCACCAAGCGCTATCCCACGGTGGCCGACAATCAGGACATCACCTGGATCGTCAATGACCGGCATTTCAAGCGCATCAATGCCCTGATCGATGATGCCCGCGCCAAGGGCGCCAATGTGGTGCAGATCAATCCGCGCAATGAGCAGATCCCTGAAGGCAAGCGGGTGATTCCGCACACCGTCATCACCAATGTCAACGATGACATGGCGGTGATGCAGGAGGAAATCTTCGGGCCGGTGCTGCCCGTGCGCAGCTATGGCAGCCTGCCGGAGGCCATGCGCTACGTCCAGGAGCGGCCGCGTCCGCTGGCGCTGTATTACTTCGATGCCAATCGCAAGCGCGCCGACCATGTCATCAACCAGACCATCTCCGGCGGTGCCTGCGTCAACGACACCATGCTCCATATCGCCCATCCCAACCTGCCCTTCGGCGGCAGCGGCCCGAGTGGTCTGGGCGCCTATCATGGTTTCGATGGTTTCGTGGAGTTCTCGCACAAGAAGGGTGTGCTCTACCAGCGCAACTGGTTCTCGCCCGCCATGTTCGTGAAGGGCCCCTATCCCAAGGGCGCACTTGGAGTGCTCAAGCGCGTTTCCAAGTGGCTGGCCTGACCAGCCCTCTTTCCCATGACTCGATCGGGGCCGCAATCAGCGGCCCCGATCGTTAGTGGTCACTGGACACCGAGCACAATCCCGCGCACGATTCGCTTTTTTTACCGACATCAAAATGATCGAACAGGGAGGTTTTTTTTCGTGAAACACCCATTTCTGGCCGGCCTGATAGCGCTTGCCCTCGGGCACGGCCTTGCCCATGCCAATCTCACCCGGGATGACATCTCGCCCGCCGAAGCAATCCGCGATTCCCTCAGCCGCATGACCAACGAACGCCTGGTTACGGCAGAAGACGAACCCGGCAACTGGATGCTGCATGGCCGCACCTATGGCGAGGATCGCTACAGCCCCCTGAAGCAGATCAACGACAAGACCGTGGCTAATCTC
>JBAUIG010000196.1:0-2795 GCA_049682735.1 Candidatus Macondimonas sp.
GTGGTGGAGATGACGCCATGATGGGTGACCTGATCTGTTTGTCGGGCGTGTCCGGAACATGGGCGCTCAGGGTCGCCCACCCCCGACAGGAATCTGGTCGAAAAAGCCGCCATCGGCAAAATGCGTCTTCTGGGCCTTTTCCCAACCGCCGAAGGCTTCGTCGACAGTGACCAGTCGCACCTTGGGAAAACGGGCCAGATCCTTGGGATCGGCTGCCTTGGCGTCGCGCGGTCGGAAGTAGTGCTTCGCCGCCAGGCGCTGGCCTTCGGGGCTGTAGAGATATTCCAGGTAAGCCTGGGCCAGCGGCAGATTGCCATGCTCGCGGGCATAGTCATCCACCACGGCAACTGTGGGTTCGGCCAGGATGGACAGGGAGGGCACCACGATCTCGAAGCGATCCGCGCCCAGCTCGTTCAGGGCGAGAAAGGCTTCGTTTTCCCAGGTCAGCAACACATCCCCGATGCCGCGTTGTGCAAAGGTGTTGGTACTGCCGCGCGCGCCGGAATCCAGGACAGGGACATTCTTGAACAGGGCCGTCACGAAGGTGCGGGCAGCCTCATCCGAGCCCTGCTTTTCGCGGGCATAGGCCCAGGCAGCCAGATAATTCCAGCGCGCACCCCCGGACGTCTTGGGATTAGGGGTGATCACCTGCAGACCGGGCTTGATCAGATCGTCCCAGTCGCGTATCCCCTTGGGATTGCCCTTGCGCACCAGAAACACGATGGTCGAGGTATAGGGGGCGCTGTTGCTGGGCAGGCGTTTTTGCCAGTCGGTCGGGATGTGGCCGGAGCGGGCAATGGCATCGACATCGGAGGCCAGGGCCAAAGTGACCACATCCGCCTTCAGACCATCTATCACGGCGCGCGCCTGTTTTCCGGAACCGCCATGGGATTGCTTGAAGCTGACTGATTCGCCGTTTTTTTCCTTCCAATGGCGCGCGAAGGCGGCGTTGTAATCCTGGTAAAACTCCCGGGTGGGGTCATAGGATACATTGAGCAGGTTGCGCTCGGCCGCGTGGGCGGGGTGGTAGCTCAGGCCGGCCAGCAAGACTGCAAGACCGAAGGTCGAGCCCAGCCCAATGCGGCGCAAGAGGGGCGCGGCCCATCGGACAGAGCGACGGGTGACAGCGAAAAATTCCATGAGATCTCCTTTGATCCAATTGGTTATCAAGAGGCCGATCGCCTGGAACTTCCGGAGGTCCGGTCAGCTCAGCGGGATTTAAATCAAAAACAAAGGCTTGGGTTAATCCGCAGCGCGCGGGGATTCGTGACTCGCGATGCGGATTTTCTCGCGTCGCTCGATCTGCACCACACGCCCGTCGTGCACCGTGATTTCGATCGCTCCGAAACGCAGGCCGGCCAGAAGGCGGCTGATCTGGCTCATCACCTCGGGAGCCAAGGCGGGATCCACATTCCGATTCAGATTCGCGCGGGGGTCTTGCACGGTTTACGCTTGGTTCGTGTTTTTGGTGCGCCCATTGTGGGGAGCCGGCTTTATTCTGTGAAATAATTAGTTATTCATTTGATATGAATTAAAAGAATTTAAAGGAGTGCGTTCATGCCTACTCGATCAATGCTCATCAGCGGCGCCAGTTCCGGTATCGGTGCGGCGGTGGCCCGCGAATTGGCGCGGCACGGCTGGCCACTGGCCCTGTCGGCGCGGCGCCGGGATGCCCTGGACGATCTGGCCAGTGAGCTGCGCCAGCGGCATCCCGGGTTGCAAGTCAGCGTGCACGTTCACGACGTGACGGACTACGCGAGCAGTGACGCACTGATCCGGGATGCGGCGCAGGCGCTGGGGGGATTGAGCGCGGTGTTCGTCAATGCGGGGATCGGTCTCGGCGGGCGCATCGGCGGGAAGTCCTTCGACAAACAACAGCGCACCATCGAGACCAATCTGCTCGGCGCCATGGCCATCACCGATGCGGCGGTGCGCCATTTCCGGGCCCACGGCGGCGGGCAGGTGGTGGGAACCTGTTCGGTGGCGGCGTTTCGCGGCGTGCCAGGAAACGTCGCCTATTCGGCCTCCAAGGCGGCGCTGTCCACCTATCTCGAAGGCTTGCGGGCGGAGGGTTGGCGCGAGGGGATCCGGGTGACGGTGCTCTACCCCGGCTTTGTGCGCACGCCCATCGTCGAGGGTGTGGCCCACACGCCATTTGCCATCGAGGCGGATCGGGCAGCACGCCTCATCGTGCGCGCCATCGAACGCCAGGCGCCGCGCGCCATCGTGCCGCGTTTTCCCTGGACGCTGGCGCGTTGGCTGATGCCCTTGATCCCCTCCCGGCTGCTGGCGCGCGCTGGCTTCTGATGCCAAGGATCTTGATGCCCGCACCGATCATTTGCATATGAAGCATTTTGTCGAACGATATGCGCCTCCGGTTCGGCTGGGGCGGGACAGCGCGATCAGCGCGCCACCCAACCGCCATCCACCGGCAGCGCCGCACCCGTGATGAAGCTGGCCCGGTCGGAACATAGCCAAGCCACGGCTTCACCGATCTCGCCGGGCTGGCCCAGACGGCCGATGGGTTCCGCGGCAGCGAAGCCGGCCGCCATGGCTGGATCATCCGCGACCAAGCGATCAATCATGGCGGTCTGGATCACACCAGGGCAGACGGCATTGACCCGGATGGCCTGGGCTGCGAATTCCAGGGCGGCCGTCTTGGTCAGACCGATCAAGGCATGCTTGGAGGCGACATAGGCCGGCAGCCCCTCGAAACCCACCAGACCGGCGATGGAGGCCATGTTGACGATGGCGCCTCCGCCCTGCTGGCGCATTTGGCGCAATTCGGCGCGCAG
>JBAUIG010000197.1:0-1607 GCA_049682735.1 Candidatus Macondimonas sp.
CTCATCGGCTTTCCATAGAGGCATACACTGCGCCAATTGTATGCCTCACCAGCGCGCCAAGGCCAATTCAGGCCATCCCCTGCGAACCGCGTGCTTCAACTGGGGCGGGCGGGCATGCCATGATGTCTGGGCGCGGGAAGCCTCCCGGGAGATGGAGAAGACAATCATGACACCCGATCCGATCACTGATACCCCCCGCCCGACCTCGACGCACCGACTGAGCGCCATCATCGGCGCCGTCATTGCCGCAGCCCTGGTGGCACTCTGGATACTGGGCTGGTACTGGTCGCGGGAACCCGCGGTACCGGAGCCTGCCGCAGTTGCGGCAGAAGCCGTGGTCGGGGATACCACCACCGCCACCCTGATGCGTGTCGCCGACGCACTGATGGACAAACCCGGGGGCTATCTCAGCAACGACATCCTGCCGCCGGGGGTGTGGCTGGACAACATGCCCAATTGGGAATTCGGCGTCCTGGTGCAGGTGCGCGATCTGGCGCGCGCGCTGCGCAATGATTTCAGCCGTTCCCAGTCCCATTCTGTGGAAGATCCCGACTTGGCCATCGCCGAACCCCAGTTCAATTTCGACAGTGAAAGCTGGCTCTTTCCCCCCTCGGAAGGCGAATATCGCCAGGGAATCCGGGCGCTCGAGCGCTATCGCGCACGATTGACCGATCCCCAGCAGGCTGATGCCCAGTTCTATGCACGCACCGACAACCTGCGCAATTACCTCGCCATCACTGAAAAACGCCTGGGCGATCTGTCCGAACGTCTCTCCGCCAGCACCGGCGCAATGCGCGTGAACACCGATCTGGCCGGTGACGCCGAAGCCCGCCGCGCCACGGAACGACCGGCGGAGCAGTATATTCGCACCCCATGGATGCAGATCGATGATGTGTTCTACGAGGCGCGAGGTTCCAGTTGGGCGCTGCTACAGTTTCTGCGCGCATTGGAAATCGATTTTGCCCCGATACTGGAGCGCAAGAACGCCCAGCTGAGCATGCGCCAGATCATCCGCGAGCTGGAGCAAGCCCAGCAGCCGCTGCGCAGCCCCGTGATACTCAATGGCAGCGGTTACGGCATGCTCGCCAACCACTCGCTGGTGCTGTCGTCCTATCTGTCCCGTGCACACGGGGCCATCATTGACCTGCGCGAACTGTTGGAAAAGGGTTGATTCTCCACTTGGCCCCGCCCTCAGCGGGGCCAGCCGAGACGCATACATTTCAAGGAGCAGCTTTCATGGCCAGTCGCACCCTATCCAACAACGATGCCCCGATGGCCGAAATCAACGTCACCCCATTGGTGGACGTAATGTTGGTACTGCTGGTGATTTTCATCGTCATGGCGCCGCTGTTTGCGCAGGCCCTGCGGGTCGATCTGCCGCAAACGCAGGCAGCACCATTCGCGGAGCCCAAGGTACTGGACGTAGAGATCACGCGTGAGGGAGTTTTGCGGGTGGATCACCAGGCGATCGCAGCGCAGGCCCTGCCCGAAGCCATACGCAAGGCCTTGACGGTGACCCCTGAACTCGTCGTTCGACTGGGCGCCGATCAATCGGTGCCCTATGGCCGGGTCGCCCAAGTGATCGCCGATCTGCAGCAGGCCGGGGC
>JBAUIG010000198.1:0-5080 GCA_049682735.1 Candidatus Macondimonas sp.
ATGTCTACCTCTCCAGCATGAGCCATCGATTGAACGATATCATGCGGATACTGACCGTCATCACCACGATCTTCATGCCATTGACGTTTATCGCCGGTATATACGGCATGAACTTTGTTGCCAATGACAAGAGCTTTTGGGCCATGCCGGAAATCCGCACGACTTACGGCTATCCCGTGGTATTGGGGGTGATGCTCGTCATTGCGGTAGGCATGCTGCTGTCATTCCGCCGCAGTGGATGGCTGCGGTAACTTTTAAACGGGCGATGGCCGCTACGCCTTTCAGCGCAGACTGACACCGCGTCTCATCTGCCGCTTGGTGTGGCCACGTCCAAAGAACCCGATAACGGGGGCGCCTGTCGTTCAGCCGCCGGCCAGCAGCCGTTTCAATTCGGGCACGCAGGAACCACAACCGGTACCGGCCTGGAGTTTCTGGCCGATGGCTTCCAGGGTCACTGCCTCGCCCTGGGTGATGACCTTGAGCAATCGGTTGCGCCCCACCTGAAAACAGGAACAGACAATCTCGCCCTGATCCTCCCCCGCCACCGGGGAACGTCCCGCCAGCAGGCTCATGCGCGCGGCGGCATCCAGTTCCGGTGCGTCAAAAAGGCCCTCCAGCCACTGACGCGCCGGCAGGTTGCCGTCCCGACTGACGAACAAACAGCCCTCCAGTCGGCCGGCGCGGATCAACGCGGCGCGGTAACGTCCGGCCCCCGTATCCTGAAACTCCAACCATTCATCCGCCTCCGCGTGGCTCAGGCGATTCATGGCCCAGGTTGACCAGTCGCCCGGCATGGCGGTGTCGGCCAGTTCATAGCGTGAGCAGCGGGTGCCCGTTGAACGCACCCAGTAATCGACGCCAATCGTCTCCAGATCGCCTCGAATCAATGCAAAGCCCTGCCATGCACAGGCATAAGCGCTGATTCGGACCGGCGTGTGCTTGAATTCCGGTTCGCCGGAAATGGGATCCACCACCGGATTGACCAGGGCATCCACCCGGCCATTGCCGGCAAACACATCGTTCCAGTGCATCGGCACGAACACCGTGCCGGGACGTTGGTCGCCGGTGAGGCGCGCGCGCGCCAGCATCCGTCCCCATGGGGTTTCCAGATGCACCAGGCATCGATCGGCAATCCCAAGCACTGCGGCATCGCGCGGATGCAGCTCGGCATAGGGCTCGGTGAGATGGGTCGACAGGCGCGGAGAGCGGCCGGTACGGGTCATGGTGTGCCATTGGTCGCGGATGCGACCGGTGTTGAGCACCAGTGGGTAGTGGGTATCCGGCGCATGAGCGGGCGTGCGAAAACGCACCGGCACCAGACGCGCACGTGCATCGGGGGTATAGAAGCGCCCATCGACGAACATGCGTTCGGTGCCGGTCCCTGCGGTGCGTACCGGCCAGCGTATCGGCTCCAGCGTTTCATACGCTGCGCTGTCCATATCAGCGAGTCCGGAGAGATCGAAGTCCCGCGTGCCTGCATTCTCAAAGGCCGACAGCCGCGCGTGCTCGCGAAAAATATCGCCCGACCCGGCGTAGTTGAAGCCAGCCCCGAATCCCATGCGGCGCGCCACCTCCTGAACCACCCACCAATCAGGGCGGGCATCCCCCGGTGCGTCCAGAAAGGCGCGCTGGCGTGAGATACAACGTTCGGAATTGGTTACCGTGCCTTCGCGCTCACCCCAAGTCGCTGCTGGAAGCACCACATGCCCAAAGGCGGTGGTATCGGTTTCGCACATGTCCGAGACCACCACCAACGGACAGCGCCGCAAGGCGTCCTTGACCCGGTCGGCATCAGGCAGGCTCACCACCGGATTGGTGGCCATGATCCACAGCGCCTTGATGCGCCCCTCACCTACCGCCTCGAACAATTCCACGGCCTTCAAGCCCGGCCGGCGCGCGATGACCGGGCTCTCCCAGAAACGCTGCACAATCGCCTGATGCTCGGGAGATTCCAGGTCCAGGTGGGCGGCAAGCTGGTTGGCCAGACCGCCCACTTCGCGCCCGCCCATGGCATTGGGCTGGCCGGTGATGGAAAAGGGCCCCATGCCCGGCCGGCCAATGCGGCCGGTGAACAGGTGGCAGTTGATGATGGCGTTGACCTTGTCAGTGCCGGCGGAGGATTGATTCACGCCTTGCGAAAACAGCGTGACAACCCGCTCGGTGCGCGCAAACAAGCGGAAAAACGCGGCGACGTCCTCCTCGGGGACACCACACCCGGCAGCCACCGCCGGAATCGATGGCGCGTCGTCCTGGGCAGCGGCCAGCGCGGCGGCATAACCGCTGGCATGGGCCTCGAGAAAGGCGAAATCCGCCCGGCCCTCCCGCGCCAGATGCGCCAACAGCCCATTGAACAGCAAGACATCGGTGCCGGGCCGGATGGGCAAATGCAAACCCGCCAGATCGCAGCTGGCGGTGCGGCGCGGATCGATCACCACCAGACTGAGATCGGGCCGCTCGGCCTTGGCCGCCTCGATGCGCCGATACAAAACCGGATGACACCAGGCCAGGTTGGAGCCGACCAGGATCAGTACATCCGCCTGCTCCAGATCCTCGTAGCAGCCCGGCACGGTGTCGCTGCCAAACGCACGCTTGTGGCCCGCGACGGCGGAGGACATGCACAGGCGGGAATTGGTGTCGATGTTGGCCGAGCCGATATAGCCCTTCATCAGCTTGTTGGCGACGTAGTAATCCTCGGTCAGCAATTGTCCCGAGACATAGAACGCAACCGCATCGGGGCCATATTGCTCGATGGCAGCCTGGAACCCCTCGGCCACCCGGGTCAACGCCGCCTCCCAGGAAACAGCTTGTCCATCCACCTGTGGCTGACGCAACCGGTGGTCATGGCCGACGGTTTCGCCGAGTGCCAGACCCTTGGAGCACAGCCGGCCGAAGTTGGCCGGATGGGCTGGATCCCCCGAAATTGCGACTGAGCCGTCCAGTTGCACCTGAGCCAGCACACCGCAACCCACCCCGCAATAGGGGCAAGTGGTGCGGACCGCAGGATGAGCAAAGGGGTTATCAGCCCCTGACGCCATCAAGGGGAACCCCCACTCCCCGGCAGGCCAATGAAAACTGTTCCATTGTCCACGCGCGTGGGGAAGCAGGCCGTTTCCCCTTCGTCGGGCGCCAATGCGGATCCTGTCTCCAGCGCAATGCCCCAGTTGTGCAGCGGGCAATAGACACGGCGTTCGCAGACAATGCCTTCAGAGAGCGGGCCGCCACGGTGGGGACAATGGTTGCGCAGGGCAAAGACTTCATCCTCGCGATTGCGAAAGACGGCGATCTCGCCGGATGGATGCTTTACCACCCGGGCACCCAGGGGCGGAATGGCCATCAGTGGACCCACCTCGATCCAGTGCAGACCAGTTGTGGAATCAGGGGTCTGTGTCAGTGTCATGAGGCCTATTCTCCTGCAACAAGCCGCGCTCAGGCCAGGGAGGCAAGCGGTTCAAAGGCATGGGTGTCTTTTTCCTGCGCAACCAGGGTGGCCCAGGGGTCGAACTGGGCATGGACCTGGGATTCAAGGAAACGCTGCGCCAGCGCCTGGCGGCCCGCTGCGTCTTCCACAATGCGCTGTTTCACGAAATTCAACCCTACACGCTCGATCCAGGGGGCGGTGCGTTCCAGATAGTGGGCATCCTCGCGGTAGAGTTGCATGAAAGCGGCGGCATATTCGGCCACCTCTTCGGAGGTTTTGACGTGGCATAGCAGATCCGTCGCACGTACCTTGACACCGCCATTGCCGCCCACATGCAACTCGTAGCCTGAATCCACACAGACCACTCCAAAATCCTTGATGGTGGCTTCAGCACAGTTGCGGGGGCAGCCTGAGACGGCGAGCTTGACCTTGTGCGGCGTCCAAGTGCCCCAGGTCATCTTTTCCAGATCGATGCCCAAGGTGGTGGAATCCTGGGTACCGAAGCGGCACCACTCCTTGCCGACACAGGTCTTGACCGTGCGCAAGGATTTTCCGTAAGCATGCCCGGAGACAAAACCCGCCTCATTGAGATCTGCCCACATGCGAGGCAGATCCTCTTTCTTGACGCCCAACAAGTCGATGCGTTGCCCACCGGTGATCTTGACCGTGGGTACGGCATATTTGTCCGCCACATCAGCGATAGCCCGCAGTTCATGGGCATTGGTCACCCCACCCCAGATGCGCGGAACGACCGAGTAGGTGCCATCCTTCTGGATATTCGCATGGGCGCGTTCGTTGATGAAACGGGATTGAGGCTCGTCCAAGGCTTCGCTGGGCCAGGCCGCAATCAGGTAATAGTTGATCGCCGGACGACAGCTGGAACAGCCATCGGGGTTGCGCCATTCGAGGAACTGACGCACCTGTTCGGCCGTGATGAGGTGATGGTCGCGAATCGCGGCCCGCACCTCGTCGTGCGTGTGCTCAGTGCATTTGCACATGGACTTGCGGCTGGGCGTGGCACTGTATTCACCACCCAGGGTGGAAGCGAGAATCTGCTCCACAAGACCCGTGCAGGATCCGCAGGAGGATGAGGCTTTGGTGTGTGCGCGCACCTCATCCAAAGTAAACAGTTTCTTCTCGGTGATCGTCTTGACGATGGTGCCCTTGCACACGCCATTGCAACCGCAGATCTCGGCCGTATCAGGCAGGCTGGTGGCATTGGAACTGCCACCCCGCCCCGAATCGCCCAAATGGGCCTGGCCGAACAACAGCATCTCACGCATATCGGAGACATCCGTGCGATCGCGCAGTAATTGGAAATACCAACTGCCATCGCCCGTATCACCATACAGGACGCTGCCCTTGATGCAGTTCGCCGCGTCCAGCACCAGTCGCTTGTAGACCCCACGCCGAGGATCCTGAAAGACGATTTCCTGTGTCCCTTCACCGCCGGAAAAATCCCCGGCTGAGAACAGATCGATGCCGGTGACCTTGAGCTTGGTGGCCGTTACCGAGCCGTTGTAGCGGCCATAACCCAAGCCCGCCAAGTGGTTGGCGCAAACCTTCGCTTGCTCATAGAGCGGCGCCACCAGGCCATAGGCGATGCCACGATGTTGCGCGCACTCCCCCACCGCATAAATAGCAGGATCAAAAGTCTGCAGG
>JBAUIG010000199.1:0-2823 GCA_049682735.1 Candidatus Macondimonas sp.
TCTCCGGAGTGGTCGCCATGATACCGATCGGCTTTCTAGACCGCCTGTGTTTCCGTCGCCAGGCGCGCCAGCAGATCCAGAACGGGCTTCACCATCCCCCCCGGCGGCGCATCCCCGACGCGGTACCAGACCCCAGCGCGAGCCGCGGGCGCAGCCCTGTCCAGCGCCGCCAGGTGCAGCCGCCAGGGCTGAATACGCAGGCGACGATGGGTGAGGACATGCCGCATCACGGGCAGCGCCGCGCTCGCCTGGGGCGGCTGGCCAAACCATTGCGCGCACCAGTCGGCGGGCGGCAGATCGGCCGGGCATTCCGGCAGGCACCACATGCCGCCCCAGATGCCCCGGGCAGGCCGACGCTCCAACCAGACGCGACCGCAGGCTGCTTGCAAGATCAGCAAGGTGAGCGCAACTTCCGGCACTGGGCGCGCGATCGTGCGCAGCGGATAGGCCTCGGCTCGCCCGAGACCAGCGGCCCGGCAATCGCCATTGAGCGGACACGCCCCGCAACGGGGTTGTCGCGGCGTGCAACAGGTCGCGCCCAGATCCATCATGGCCTGGGTATAGTCACCGACCCGCTCGGCGGGCGTCAGCGCTTCCGCCACCGCCCACAACCGGCGTTCGCGGGCGGCCCCCGGCGGGTCGTCGAGCGCCAGGAAACGGCTCAATACCCGCTTCACATTGCCATCCAGGATGGCGTGACGGCCTCCGCCAGACAAAGCCGCAATGGCCCCCGCCGTGGAGCGTCCGATACCGGGCAGCGTGCTCAGGCTGTCGACATCATCGGGGAAGCGGCCGTTGCGATGGCTGACCACCCATTGCGCGGCGCGGTGCAGATTGCGGCCACGGGCGTAATAGCCCAGCCCTGTCCACAGTCCAAGCACCTCGTCCAGGCTGGCCCCGGCCAGCGCAACCACATCCGGAAAGCGGGCCATGAAGCGCTGGTAATAGGGGATGACGGTCGCCACCTGAGTCTGCTGCAGCATGATCTCGGAGACCCAGATCCGGTAGGGATCCGCGCTGCCCTGCCACGGCAGATCGCGTCGCCCATGACGATCAAACCACGCCAGCACCTTGACCGGGAAAGCATCTGGCGGCAGCGGCAGGTCCGCTGGATTCACCGCAGGAATTTCTCCAGTCTTTCCTGCAATTTTTCAGAGGCCTTTTGCCGCAATTCGTCTTCCCGTTCTTTCAGCTTTTCTTCCAGCTTGTCTTTTTCCTTTTCCAGCCGCTCACGCGCCTTTGCTCCCGCCATCGTCTTGAGATCCGGCCGCACGGAAGGACCGGCCCAAGGACCATCGATACGGATGGGCACGGGCGTGTCGATGAGGTTGTCGAGCAGGCGATCACCACTGGCAATGCCTGTTCCCAGCAGTGTTGCCAACACCTGGAAATCCAGTTGCTGGCGCGAGACATCGACCTGCCCCTTGCCACTCATGCGCAACAGGGGGGAAGTCAGCATCAGGTCATCGCTGCTCCAGATCGGCCCCTTCATGGCCATGCCTGCCTTGATCTCCGTGAATTCGGTGCCTCCCTCGGGCGCCGTTCCCGGATCCAGCGACTGCACCTGGGCATAGCCACGGCGCAACTGACCGATCACGTCGATATTCTCGATGCGGCCATTGCGCAGATCCAGTGCCATCAGGCCATCGAGATTCTTGAGCCACTGGTCGCCATCCACGCCGCGGGTCGTGGCCTGCAGGCTGAGATTGCCGGTGCCGGTCAGATAGGCCTTGCCGGCAAAGCGCGTGAGCAGGGGTGCGAGCTGGATGCCCTTGAGTTCCGGCCGCACGTTCAGGGTGGGCGTAGCGGAGGATGCGTCCACCTGCACGGTGGCGTTGAGGTTTCCGCCAAAGAGACCGGCGCGCAGCGGATCGACTGCCAGCCGGCCGTCTTTCAGCAGCGCCCGGACATGCGCGTCTTTCATCACGACCCGACTCACGGTCAATTCACCGACCGCCAAACGGGCGTCGAGATCGAATTGCCGCAGTGCAGCAAAGGGCAATGGCTGGGGTTTGCTGGCGGCGGGCTTGGGGCTTGGCGCTGCGTTCGCATCAGGCGCGGGTGCGGGCGGCAGGTAGCGGTCCACGTTGAGGCGATCCACGGTGAGATCGGTCTCCAGTCGCGGACGCCCACCCCAAGCCAGCGCCGCGCGTCCCTGCATCCGTCCGCCATCGAGATCAAGCCGTAGCGAATCCAGCGCAATGCGTTCGGCCGTTCCGGTAAATGCGCTGTTCAAGGCCAGACTGCGCAGGGTGTCGGAGGCGGCCGTGGCGGGAAGTTCCAGCTTGAGCGCCGCCAGCAGCGGGCGAGGGGCGAAAGTGGGCGTTTCGATCCGACCCTTATAGCTGAGGCCTTGGCCGCTGGTCGTCAGATCCGCCTCGCCCTGCACGCTGAACAGATCCGCAGTGCTCAGGCGCAGGCCTTTCAATGACCAGCGCTGGCTCGATGTGGATCCTGCAACATCGGCGGCGAGTTCCGTTTTGGGCAACAGACGGCCAGCGCCCAGATCCACCTGCTCGGTCGAGAGTTTCAGCGCGTCAAGCGCCAGTTGGCCTTTCCCCCAGTCATAGGACAGTTTTCCGCTCGCGGTCGGATTGAGCAGGCCTTGACCCTGAGCCGTTCCCAGTTTGCCGATGACGTTCAGCGCCAGGGCGGGCGCTTCCAGTCGATGCCGCTTCCAGTCCACGGTCACCGGCGAACGACCCGTCAGCGCAATCGGAGCAGTGCCCGCCATCAGGCGCAAGCCCGCCGCTTCCAGGTTGAGGTTGGGTAGCCGAAGCTGACCTGTGCCCCAATCCACCCCGCCTTCGGTCTTGATCAGGA
>JBAUIG010000200.1:0-2231 GCA_049682735.1 Candidatus Macondimonas sp.
GCTGCGCTTCCTCTGTTTGCTGCATGACGCCTCGCGCCGCATGGCGATCGACGGCGCTCAAGACCGCGCGCAGGGTGGCTGCAGTGACATCCTCGTCCAGTCCCACCCCAAATACAGCCTTGTCGTCGTCGCCCAGGGTCAGCTCCACATAGGCCGCTGCGCGTGCATCGGCGCCTGGGCTCATGGCATGCTCGCGATAATCAATCACCTGAATCGGCATGCCAAGCCAATCTGCCAGGCCGTGGACGAAGCCGTCCACCGGACCCCGACCGACGCCCGTCAGCACCTGATCCAGTCCAGCCGCATCCCGCAGTATGGCGCGCACCCGCCGCTGTCGCCCTGCCTCTCCACAGGGTTCCTCACGGTAATCGACCAGGGCATGGCCGCCGGGAATCTTGAGATACGCCGCCTCGAAGATCGCCCACAAATCCGCCGCCTTGATCTCCTTGCCGCTTGCATCGGCCACCTCCTGCACCCGGTTGCGGAACTCGATCTGCAGACGGCGCGGCAAGTCCAGTCCGAACTCGCTGGCCATGAGGTGGGCAATGCCCCCCTTGCCGGACTGGCTGTTGATGCGGATCACGGCTTCATAGCTGCGTCCCACGTCCTTGGGATCGATGGGCAGGTAGGGAACCTCCCACACCGGTACGGGAGAGGCATCCGCATCCCGGGCGGCCAGGCCCTTCTTGATGGCGTCTTGGTGGGAGCCCGAGAAGGCCGTGAAGACCAGCTCACCCGCATAGGGATGACGCGGATGCACCGGCAACTGATTGCAGGTTTCGGCCATGCGCACGATGTCGTTGATACGGGAAAAATCGAGCCCGGGATGAGTGCCCTGGGTATAGAGGTTCAGCGCGAGGGTCACGATGTCCACATTGCCAGTGCGCTCGCCGTTGCCGAACAAGGTGCCCTCAACCCGGTCGGCGCCCGCCAGCAAGGCCAGTTCCGCCGCTGCCACCGCTGTGCCGCGGTCATTGTGGGGATGCACGGACAGCACCACGCCGTCCCGCCGCGGCAGATAACGGTGCATCCATTCGATCTGGTCGGCGTAAACATTGGGGGTGGTCATTTCCACTGTGGCCGGCAAATTGATGATGACCGGCTGCGCGGCCGTCGGCCGCCAGATGTCCAGCACGGCGCTACAGGTTTCCAGGGCGAAATCCAGCTCCGTGCCGGTGAAACTTTCGGGGGAGTACTGGAACACCCAGTCGGTATCGGGCTGGCGCGCCGCATGCTCGGCGACCCAGCGTGCGCCCTGCTCGGCAATGGCGCGGATGCCAGCGCGTGCTTGCCCAAAGACCAGCCGGCGCTGCGCCTCGGAGGTGGAGTTGTAGACATGCACGATGGCGCGCCGAGCCCCTTTCAGGCTCATGAAGGTGCGGGCAATGAGATCCTCGCGCGCCTGGGTCAGGACCTGAATGGTGACGTCATTCGGGATGCGGTCCTGCTCGATGAGCTCTCGCACAAAATCAAAATCAGTCTGGGACGCGGCCGGAAACCCGACTTCGATCTCCTTGAAACCGATGGCGACCAGGGTTTCGAACAGTTGGCGCTTGCGCGCGCTGTCCATGGGCTCGACGAGCGCCTGGTTGCCGTCGCGCAGATCGACACTGCACCACCGTGGCGGGTGCACGATCTGTCGGGACGGCCAGCGCCGATCGGGTAAATCAAGAGCGGCAACGGGACAGTATTTGTGATGCGGATGATCGATCATGGCAAGACTCCTGGGGATTGACGACGTGGATGCGCCCAGGGACTTCGCGATGGTCGTCGGGCAGGCGCGCGCTAGGCCCGGCGACCGCGTCGCAGTCGCAGCAAGGCAAGGGCCTGAGCAGGAATGAAAGGGAAGAGGGCTTGTCTCAACATGTCATCCACCAAAGTGCAACGAAGAACAGGATCCAGGAAAATCCGGTTCACAGTCGCGGTAGGTGGTTCGTATCAAGATAAGGGCACATGGCTTAACCCTAAGGGCTTTTCCGGGCGCTGTCAACGCCGGCTTGGGCAGGCGCTTTTTCGATCCCCGATGACCATGTTCCTCCCAGGGCCCGAATCAGGTCAATGCTGGCGCCAAGCTGCTGGCCCACCAGGGCCGTACGGGTGCGTTCGCTTTCCAGCAGGATGGTCTGGGCGGTCACCACATTGAGATAGCTCACCACCCCGGCCTTGTACTGGTTGGTGGTCAGTTGCAGGGATTGACGCGCCAGATCCTCGGCTTCGGCTTGCGTGCGCGC
>JBAUIG010000201.1:0-3321 GCA_049682735.1 Candidatus Macondimonas sp.
TTCCAGGCCCTCATAAAAAGTGGGGTAGTACAGCCGGCCATTTTCCTTTTCAAAGACGGGCAATACCGCCTTGCGCGAGGCGGACGTCCAGCAACCGAATACCGTGGCCACACGATCCTGTACCAGAAGCTTCTTGGACTTTTCGGCGAAGGTCGGCCAGTCACTGGCGCCGTCTTCCTGGATGATCTCGATCTTGCGCCCGAGAATTCCACCCATGTCATTGATCTGTTTGATGGCCAGTTTCTCGGCTTCCACCGAGCCGGTTTCACTGATGGCCATGGTGCCCGTGACGGAGTGCAGGATGCCGACCTTGACCACCTGATCGGTCACGGCGAGCTTGGTCGTATTGACCTTGGCTGTCGGGTAGTCAGCCGCCGTGGCGGATCCCGCCAGCCCCAGCAGGCCAACCAGGAGGATCTGCGCGATTCGTCGGGCTTTGAACAGGGAGGAGGAAACGAGGCAGGACGGGGAACGCATCGGCGCATCTCCTGATGGGGTGGGACAATGAACAGGGGAACGGCATGCACATGACACAACCGTTGCAGATCGATATAGCAAGGATTGATCCAATTTTAAGTGGCGCGTTTCTGCGCCGACAGATTCTCGCAAGTACTTGTTATTGTTTTAATTGATGGCAATGACGGAGGGGTAGAGTTGCTGGGAGTCCGGGAGATGCGGCTGGGGTGCATTGACAATGTCAAGCTTTCGGCCGGAATGTCCAGCCAAATGACAATCAAGATGAGGTGGCCTCGATTCCCAGCTTTTCCATGCGATAACGCAATTGGCGGGTGGTCATCCCCAGACGCCGTGCTGCCGCGCTCTGGTTGCCGCCACTGCCCCGCAAGGCTTCCAGAATCGCCTGGGATTGGGTGGGCTGGACTTTCAGATAACGTCGTGGTCCCAAGTCTGCGCTGTGATGGCCTTCCGGACATGAAAATCCTTCGCCCGCAGTCCTTCCGGGATCGTGCAGGTGGACGGTGGATTCATCACTCAGAATGCGCTCGATCTGGGTGATGGTGACGGCTGTACCGTCCACCATCACCACGGCGCGCTCCATCACGTTTTGCAATTGACGGATGTTGCCGGGCCAGTCGAAGGATTCCAGTCGCCGCAAGACCCCTTTTTCCAGCACGACATTGCGTTCGTAGCGATGATTCAATTCATGCAGAAAATGCAGGACCAGGATCTTGATGTCGCCATTGCGTTCTCGCAGCGGCGGCAGGTAAATCGGCACCACGCTGAGCCGGTAGAACAGGTCGAGCCGGAACTGCCGTTCGTTGACCAATTTCCGAAGATTGACATTGGTGGCCGTGAGCACGCGGAAATCGACCGGGATCAGGCGGCTGGAGCCCACCCGCTGCACTTGCCGTTCCTGCAGGACCCGCAACAGCTTGGCCTGCAGTTCCAGGGGCATGTCGCCGATCTCGTCCAGAAACAGCGTGCCACCTGCGGCCGCCTCGATCTTGCCCTTCTGGGCGGCGTCGGCGCCGGTGAAACTGCCTTTCTCATGGCCGAAGAGCTCCGATTCCAGCAGCGTGGCGGGAATGGCGGCGCAGTTGATGCAGATGAACGGTCGTTCGCGCCGCTCGCTCTGCTGATGGATCATGCGGGCGAATTTTTCCTTGCCGGTGCCCGATTCGCCCAGCAACATCACCGGCGCCTCACTGCGCGCGACCTGACCGGCCTGTTTCAGCGCTTCCAGCAGGGGAGCGCTTTCACCAATCACGCCATGAGCCAGGGCATTCTGCTGGACGGACTGCCACAGTTGCTGATTTTCCGTCACCAGTTGGGCGGTGCGTTGGCTGACAAACTGTTCGATGCGCATGACCTGCCCGATGGTCGCCGCAGCAATGCGTAACAGGGTCAGGTCATCATCGAAACGACCTCCATGGGCGCTATCTTTTTGCGCCGCCAGCACGGCGATGGGGCGGCCTTCTTCCAGAATGGGCACGGCCAGGAAGGCGATCGGGCCGATGTAGCGATCATCCCAGGCAGTGATGCGGGTGAGGTAGAGCGGTTCGGTCTGGATGTCGCTCACGAGTCCCGTGGTTCCTGTGCGCATCACATGGCCTGTGACGCCCTGGTTTAGCGGAACCGTATAGCCACCTGCCTTGAGGTGGTCGCGCTCGAGTCCGTAGGAATAGCGCACCTTGAGGTAGATCCCACTGCGATCCGGCACGCTGACCCGACTGCTGTTCAGCCCCCGCAATTGCGACAGCAGGCGCAGGATGGCGATGATGGTGCGCTCTGGATCAAGCCGTTTTTCCAAAAGTTTGGCCATTTCCAGGATGAGCTGCAGATCCCCCTGCGGATGAAGGTCAGCATTGAGGATGGGAGCGGCTACAGGGAGATCATGGATGCTGCAACTCATCGAAAACCCCTTTTGAATCGGATGCTTGACTCTCAATGCAAGGAATGCGCCTTCGCTAAGTGGATGATTTTTGCGGTTGTCCTCGTGGCGCATGCACCGAGCCAGTGCAGGGATGGATTGCCGCGCCCGGGCAAACTCGCCAAATTCAAACAATGTTGAAAATTTCGCCGGCATCAAGGCATGGGCGCGCTGCAGCCAAGGCCGGACATATGATCGATCGATCATTTCAAGTTATTGGTTTTCATCGCCTATCTCGGCAGGTGTCGCGGCTGGCATGACGGTTGCTCTGAGCATCGGAGAGCCATGCCCCTTGTCGAGATCACGGGGGGCTGGTTGCCGGGCCGTACCACGGCGTTGTTCGAACGATTTTTCCATCCGAATACCAAGTCCGAATACGGGAGATGATTTATGCCTCAGCCCTTGATCGAGGTCGATCTTTCCAAGCCACCCGAAGAACAGGCCAGTGTTCTGCACAACCGCTGGCATCCGGATCTGCCCATCGTGGAAATGGTCAAGCCCGGCAGCAGTTTCCGGGTCCAGTGCATCGACTGGACCGGTGGCCAGATCCTGGATGACGATTCGGCCAATGACATCCGGGACGTGGATCTCACCAAGGTGCATTACCTGAGTGGTCCGATCGGGGTGGAGGGCGCCGAGCCCGGCGACCTGCTGGTGGTTGATATTCTCGACATTGGCACCTTGCCGGATTCCGAATGGGGCTTCACGGGCCTCTTTGCCAAGAGCAATGGCGGCGGTTTTCTGACCGATCACTATCCTGATGCCCGCAAGGCGTGCTGGAATTTCGAAGGCATCTATGCCGAATCGCGCCATATTCCCGGCGTGCGTTTCGCGGGCCTGATGCACCCGGGGCTGATCGGTTGCCTGCCCTCCATGGATTTGCTCAAGCGCTGGAATGCCCGCGAGCAGGCGCTGATTGATACCGATCCCAA
>JBAUIG010000202.1:0-10400 GCA_049682735.1 Candidatus Macondimonas sp.
ATTCCAGCGGTCGTGGGTTCGAGCCCCATCGTCCACCCCATCCTTCGAAATTTCTCGCCAGTCGCGGTGTGGCGTGGCCATGCTGTCCCGAATTGAAACGCGATTCCCTTGCGCGAGCAAGCCTCGCTGCTCGAACTGCTCGGATCATGGCGGCTCTCGTCGACCTCCTGTTTTTTCATCCATACCTGCGACTTTCGGGGAATCGTCTGCGTTCGCGATTGGCGCCTATAAGATAAACATAATACAAACGATAATCACTATCGTTGACGTTGCTAACGATGCCGATTATGATCCTGATCTGGTAGCGGCATTGATTCAAGGCACGAGGTTTTTTTGCCTGTTGGCCGGCATCCGATTTTGCATGGCGCCGGCAGGAGCGTAGCGGATGACAAGGATCCGGGCGGGAGGCGCGATAGCCAAGTTGGGGGGCGTTCCGACGATGTCACAAAGTGATTTTTGGTGCGTTGCATGGGTTCTTAAAAAACCACGCCAGCAGACGTTTATGACGATCAACTATTCCTACCATCTGGACCCCCATCACGCCACGCGGGAATTGATGGAATCCCAGAGATGACGAAAGTCCAGCCGCCACGCCAACCGGTGCCTGTGCGTCCATCGCCTGAAGTGAAATCGGAAACGCTGTTTGGCGATGCGCGAGAGGTTCGCATCCATCACGCCGGCGAAGTCTATCGATTGCAGCTTACATCCGCCGGCAAATTGCTATTGACCAAATAGCCAAATAGCAATGACTTGACGACATCAACGGTCTCTGCCAGCCAAAGGGTCCTCCCGAGTAGCCAGCCCGCGCGTCCTCCGCGCCAGTGGTTAGTGAAATACTTGGAAGCTTGGGAACCCTTATGAAAATCAATGCGCCATCACGAAAGAATGTCTCCTTGTCGCTGGCCGTGGCAGCGCTGTATCCCGCCTGGTCCGTGGCCACTGAATCAGCGGCCGTGCTGCCGGAGGTGGAAGTCCAGGGCGAGGCCGTCGACAGCGGTTACCGCACGGAAAGCAGCCGCAGCGCCACGCGCACCGAGACCCTGCTCCGCGACATTCCCCAGGCCATCACGGTGGTACCGGAAGCGCTGATCGAAGCACAGGCCGCATTCAGTTTGCGCGATGCCCTGCGCAATGTCCCGGGTTTGACCCTTGCGGCCGGTGAGGGTGGCCGTACCGGTGATTCGATCACCCTGCGAGGCTTTTCTGCCAATTCGGACACTTATCTTGATGGTGTCAAGGACAATGGCCAGTATTTCAGGGATACGTTTTTCCTGGAGGGGGTGGACGTACTCAAGGGGCCGTCCTCGATGTTGTTCGGACGCGGTACCACAGGCGGCATTGTCAACCTGCTTTCCAAGCAGGCGCATGCGGGCGACGATTTTTCCGCCGACCTGAGCCTCGGTAGCTATGATCTGCGCCGCCTGTCCGCGGACGCGAATATCGGCAACGACCAGCTGGCCGGGCGCGTGAGCGCGCTCTACCACGATGCCGACAGCTTCCGCGATCAGAATTTCCTGGAGCGCAAGGCCATTGCCCCAGCGGGCCGGTTGCAATTGGGCAGCGACAGCTTCTTCACCCTGCAGGGTCTCTATCAACAGGAGGATTCGGTCTTCGACTATGGTGTGCCAATGTTCCGGGGGCGGCCAGCAGATGTCGGGCGCGATACCTTCTATGGTTTTGCCGACGATCGCTTCCAGCAATTCGACGTGGCCATGACCACGGCCGTGCTGGATCTGGGGCTGGCTGATAATCTGCGCTTGCGCAATACGACCCGGTATGGCGATTACCAGCGCGATTACCGCACGCATCTCTTCGGGGAGGTGACGGATGTGGGGTTTGGTTCGACCGTGGCACGCACCCAGGCATTGCGCGCCAGTGGACAACAGAATCTCATCAACCAGACCGACTTGATCCTGACAGGTGAGTGGCTTGGCTATGAGCACACGCTCCTGGTCGGCGCTGAACTCTCTCGGGAAGAATACGATTTCCGCAGCAAGAACTCGACGGATGTCTCATCGGTTGCAATCTTCGATCCGGTATCCGATGCCAGCGTGGGGGTTGGTCGCGCCAACGATCTGGACGGCGCGCTGGCGACGGATCGCGATGCCCTGGCCAAGACCCAGGCGCTGTACCTGCAGGAACAATTCGCGCTCAATGAGCAGTGGAAACTGATAGGCGGCGCGCGTTTCGACCGTTTCCAGGCGGATTTCGATGATCGATTGAGTCAGGACCGGCTGTCCGAGGATACGCATTTCCTGAGTCCGCGCGCCGGCGTGATCTGGCAGCCAAGTGAATTCTCATCCTGGTATGTGAGCGCGGGGCAATCCTTCAATCCATCGGCGGAATCATTCACCCTCAGCGCGGCAACGGCGGATCTTTCTCCCGAAGAATCGACCAACTATGAATTCGGTACGAGGCACGAGTTGCTGGATGGCCGCATGGGACTGGCGGCAGCGCTCTTCAGGCTCGACAAGGACAAGGCGCGCACACCGGATCCCGAGGATCCCAGCCTGACCATTCTGGCCGGCCAGCAGATCACCAATGGCGTGGAGCTCGAGTTGAGCGGCAAGATCACGGATACCGTGAGCGCGTTTGCAAGTGCGGCCTGGCTGGATGCCGAGATCACTCGTTCGAACGCGTTGCAAAATGGCGTTCCGATCGAAGGCAATCGGCCGCCCAATGTGGCCCGCCAGCAGGGCGTAGTCTGGGCGGACTGGGCTTTCGCGCCAAACTGGAATCTGGGTGGCGGCGTGTATTTTGTCTCATCGCGCTATACCGACAACGGCAACACCGCCCAACTGCCAGGCTATGAACGTGTGGACCTGATGCTGGCTTATGAGCTGCCGCAGTGGGCCATCCAGCTCAATGTCCAGAACCTCACGGATGAAACGTATTACGAATCGGGCCAGCTACGATCAGCCTTGCCCGGATCGCCCCGCGCGGCCATCCTCTCACTGAAAGTGCCACTGTGACTGCTGCGCGGGAAATTTCCATGGCAGCTGATCGAGGAAAACGCTGATGGGACCGGCGACAGTGGCGTGGATCGCGCGCCTGCATGGCTGGATTGGGCTGTGGGGCGCCGTGCTCGGATTGCTGTTCGGCGTGTCCGGGTTTGTGCTCAATCATCGCGCCGTGCTGAAGCTTGATCTGATGGCCTATGCGCCCACTCACCAGCGCATTGAGGTGCCGTCGACGGCGGGCGCAAGTCCCCAGGCGCTGGCGGCCTGGTTGCCCGGCGCGCTGGCGCTGCCGCAGGCAAAGGTCCGCATTCCGGATGAAAACCGTCGCCCCACAGCCGAACCGGTAGCCGCCACCGAGCGAGGTAAGCGCTGGAATGTGATGCTCAACACGCCGCAGGAACGGGTTCAAGTGATCTATTGGGCCGGCGAGTCGTGGGCGGAGGTGACGCGCGAGCGCGCCAATTTCTTCGCCACGTTGGCCCGCCTGCACACCGGGGCAGGGCTTGGGGCGGGCTGGGTATTGTTTGCCGATACTCTGGCCGGAGCCATGGTTGCCTTGACCCTGAGCGGCGTCCTGCTGTGGACCAAACTCCATCCGGGGCGGCTGTTGGCTGTTGGTCTGGTGGGTGGAAGTACGGTGCTCGGGACCATCCTCGTGATCTGGGCACTCTGATGCTGATTGTCATCCCACGACTCCTGAACGACTCGGCGTTGGCTCGTGCGCAGGCGATATTGGATTCGGCATCGTTTGGCGATGGTCGTGTCACCGCCGGCACACTGGCAGCCTCGGCGAAACAGAACCTCCAGTTACCGTCCGACTCACCCCAGACCCGGGCCCTCCAGGCCTTGATTGGCGCCGCGCTGGAGGCTTCGGTTGATTTCGTCAGCGCCGCATTGCCACGGCGGGTCCATCCGGCCCTCATCAACCGCTATCTCCCCGGCATGGCCTTTGGCGCCCATGTCGACAATGCCATTCGCTTCGATGACATGCCGCTGCGCGCCGATCTCGCTGCGACCCTGTTTTTGAACGCACCAGAACACTACGACGGCGGCGCACTCGCCATCGACGACAGCTATGGCGCGCGGGCGGTGAAAGGCAATGCCGGCGATCTGGTGCTCTATCCGGCAAGCAGCATCCATGCGGTACAGCCCATCACGCGTGGGCGCCGCGATGTCGCGGTATTGTGGGTGCAGAGTCTGGTGCGCGAAGCTGGTCAGCGACGCGCCCTGTACGAGCTGGATTGTGCGATTCGTTCGTTACGCGAGCGCGCCCCTGAGAGCCCTGAAATCCTGAGCTTGACGGGGGTTTACCATAATCTGCTGCGCGCGGCAGCAGAGCTCTGAAAATTTCTTCGCTCCCACGGGCGAGCCATTTTTATTCGCCCTTCTGGCACCCTCATCTCTCCCAGCAGGCGAACCTGAAAGCCTGACGCCTTTTGGTGATCTCCGGAAGGCACGTCCGAATTGCATGCGGTAGCATGGGCCGATGACCCGCGTGGTGGATCGCGATCAACCATTGAAGAGGGGATGGCATTGGAGGGACAAGCCTTTGGGAATCTGGCACTCGCGCTTGCGGTCGGCTTGCTGATCGGCCTGGAGCGGGGATGGCAATACCGAACCCTGGCGGAAGGGGAACGCATCGCCGGTCTGCGCACCTTTGGCTTGCTGGGATTGCTCGGTGGCTTGGGGAGTCTGCTGAGCGAAGCGTTCAGTGGCGGGATCCTGGTTGCAATGACCCTCGCCGTGGCTGCAGTGCTGGGTGGGGCCTATCTGCTGCGATTCCAATCAACCGAGGCGGCCAGCGCCACCACCACCATTGCGGCCCTATTGACCCTGGGATTCGGGGCACTGGCCGGGCTTGGTGAATTGGAACTGGCTGCTGCCGGGGCGGTGACCACCAGCCTGGTGCTCAACCTCAAGCCCACGCTTCATGCCGGTTTGCAGCGGCTGGAGGCGAGCGAATTACAGGCCACGCTGAATCTGCTGATGATCTCGGTGGTATTGCTGCCCGTCCTGCCCGATCGGGGTTTTGGACCCTGGGAGGTATTCAATCCCTATCGCCTGTGGTGGATGGTGGTCCTCATCGCTGGGATTTCTTTTGGTGGTTACTTTGCTGTCAAGCTGTTGGGCCCGGGTCGTGGCATTCCGCTGACGGGTCTTCTGGGTGGTTTGAGTTCCTCGACGGCGGTAACCTTGAATCTGGCCCGACTGGCGCGCTCGCACCCGGACTGGAGCCCCGTCCTGGCGAGCGGGATTCTGGTGGCCTGCGGCACCATGTTTCCGCGCATCCTGCTGGTTTCCGGCCTGTTGTATCCCCCGTTGCTGGTGCGATTGGCGCCGCCGCTGGCGGCGATGGCGCTGGCAACCTATGCGGGTGCAGGCGTTTTCTGGTGGCTGCAGCGGCAGGCCGTTCAAAGTGCCACCTTGCCGCTCAGCAACCCGTTTCAGTTGGGCATGGCCTTGCGTTTTGGTACTTTGCTGGCAGGGATACTGCTGGCCGCCGAATGGATCCGAAGTTTGTGGGGTGAGCAGGGCCTGTATATGCTGGCGATGATTTCGGGCTTGACCGATGTGGACGCGATCACCTTGTCGTTGGCACGCATGGGACGTGAAGGGCTGGCGTTGGATACCGTCGTCTGGGGTATTTTACTGGCGGCCATGACCAACAACCTGGTCAAGGCCGGCTTGGCAGTGGCCTTGGGCGGCCAGGCCGTGGGTAGCCGAGTGTCCATGACCTTGATGGGCGCCTCGCTATTGGGGCTGGCCGTAGAGTATGGGCTGGCCACGAGTTGATTGCGGATCACAAGACGTGTGGCGACGTCCAGCCGCAATGGAATCACATTCTCGAAATGCCAATCCATTGACCGAAACCGGCAGGGGGCATGGACGGCACCGATCGACGATTGGATGAGTTGTCAAGCTCCTGCGGAGGTAGGCAGAAGCTGTTTCAGCTGTGACGGGCTTGGCGTTGCCTCAGCTGGCGTTGGCCTGCTGGCGTAGAAACGCTGTTTATCCTCGTACATGCGCCGATCCGCAACAATCAGGATCTGCTCCGGACCGCAATCATCACTACATGCGGCTCCGATGCTCAGACTGATGGGCAGCAATTGTCCATCTTTAAGTTTCAATGGCCGCTCACCCACTTGCTCGCGGATCCGTTCGGCCAGGCGGTCGGCCTGTTCCTGCCGGCTGGCCGGGCACAGGATGGCGAATTCATCACCGCCGATTCGGCAGACAATGTCCTCCGAGCGGCAGGCGGCCTTGAGCAACTGGGCAACCCGGATGATGAGTTGATCTCCAGTCAGATGCCCATGGCCATCGTTGGCGGGTTTGAGGCCATTGATGTCGATCATGAGCAGGGAAAAATCCATCGCGGGCGTTTGACGCTTGGCGTCCTGGTATGCCTCCAGGGTGTTCTGAAAATGGCTGCGGTTGAAAATGCCGGTGAGGCCATCGGTATTCGCCAGTTGCATCAATTCCATGCGCAGCAGGTGATTTTCCACGCCCGCCGCCAACTGATCCCGAAACAACTCGACTGCCTTGTGGGATTCTGGCGGCAGATCCTCACCTTTGAGGACCATGTGTCCGATGATCCGATCCATGCGATTCCAAAGCGGGAACACGGTCCACCGCAACGATGCGTCCGCTGGATTAGACAGCGCGTTGAGTTGATCGAACAGTTGTTCCGGATGGCCAGTCAACAGCAGATGACTGTGGAGCAACAACGTACGCTGTTCTGCTTCCGATAGCCCTGGGGCGACAAGATGACGAACCACATTGCGACGTCTGCCATACACCAGTAGCGCAAAATGGTGTTGTCGGAACAGATGCTGCAAATGCTGGATGGTCCCTTCCAGCAGTTCAACCAAGTCTTCTTTCTGCTGCATCACCAGGCTGGCGTCCAGTAGCCCGCTCAGGATATCGCGCTGGCGCTCACTGTCGGCGCGGCTACGGGCGGATTCTTCTTCCTTGTCGATGAGGATGTAGGCGATCCTCAGGAAAATCCACATCAGCGGAATCGAAATGGCAGAAGCCGTCCCAAAAGCTGCTACCAGGATCCCTGTAGTGAATCGACCTTCCGCTGCGTAATAAAACAGCGGGGCAATGATACCCGCTGCCGAGATGACAAAGGCATAGATGGCAAGTGCCAGCGCCCATTGTGACTGGCGGAATATCCAGCGCTGCAGACGCATCAATGTGTTGGATGGGGATGACATTGGCAACCTGATGGAATCTTGTAGAAACCAAGGTCCTACTTTAAATCCTATGATCGGCAGCAATCGTTTTTACTTGAGATCGTATTGCGAAGATCTTGATCTTCGGTGCGGAGGCGCCAGAGAGAGCTGAAGCGGAAGCCACGACTTTGTTCAGCAACTCGGAAGCGGGTTCCCCCTGGGTAAAAGAACGCAGGCGCAAGGAACAGCTAGAATGCGCCACGGGGGTAACCGTCATGCCATTCCACTGATGCGAGGGCTCCACTGAAGATCGACTTCAAGCGCCGCCGGTCGTGATACCAGTGATGTCTTGATAGGCAGGTGCAATCTTGCAGGCATTTGGAGATCTCGGGCTCGGGCGGTGCTCAGAAGATCGCTCCAGGCGACTCATGGCCTGTTGTGATAGGCTGTCAAGGCCGTGTCGTGGTGACTTTGTCCCATTCATAATTTTTCGCGTTTCAAGGAGTCTGCGTCATGAACGATGCTCTGGTCAGGCAAATCGAGACCCTGCTGAAAAGCCAGCCGGTCTTGCTTTTCATGAAGGGTACGCCGGATTTCCCGATGTGCGGTTTTTCCGCCAAGGTGAGCGGCATTCTGAAAGAATCCAAAACTCCTTTCGCTACCGTGAATATCCTGGAGGAACCCGAATTGCGGGAGGGGCTCAAGGTCTACGCCAACTGGCCCACGTTTCCCCAACTGTACATTGGCGGGGAATTGGTGGGGGGATGTGACATCACTGTGAGCCTCCATCAAAGCGGGGAGCTGCAGCGTCTGCTGGAGGCGAGCAGCAACAAGCTTGATCAGCCCGCCTGATCGTCCTCATCCGCCATCACTGCATTTTCGCTGTCAAGGATGTTTTGTTCGTAGACGCCACGGAAGGCATTCACCACCCGACAGAACAACTCCGCCGTCTGTTGCGCGTCATAGCCCGCGGAATGGGCTGACGTCTGGTCGAAGGCGAGTCCCGCCAGGAGCGCCGCCCGGCGCAGCACCGTTTGCCCATAGGCCACCCCGCCCAAGGTGACGGTATCGAAGCAACTGAAGGGATGGAAGGGGTTGCGCTTGACGCCGCTCCGGGCCACTGCGGCGTTCAGGAAACCCAGGTCGAAATGGGCGTTGTGCCCCACCAGAATGGCTCGATGGCAGCCCGTTTCCCGCATTTTCGCTCGAATTTCGGCGAAAATTCGCCGCAGCGCCTCGGCCTCGGGCAGCGCGGGCCGCAAGGGATGATGCGGATTGATGCCGTTCACGGCCAAGGCCGCGGCTTCGATATTGGCCCCGGCAAAGGGCTGGACATGGAAGGAATGTACCGTCCCCGGTTGCAGCAAACCGGCCGCATCGAGATCCAGGGGCACGGCGGCAATTTCCAGCAGGGCATCGGTCTGGGCGTTGAAGCCGCCTGTCTCAACATCCACCACCACCGGGAGAAACCCACGGAATCGTTGCATCAGGGCGCTGGCGGGCTGGGTCATGGATGGTCTCCCACCCACGGACGGTTTTGGGCATCGGGTGCCACTTGCCACGGCAATACCTCGCCTGCACGCAATGGAATCAGCTCGCCATCAGGCGTTGGGTAGCTTGCCGGGACCCGCCAATTTTCGCGGATCAAGGTGATTTTTGCCTGATTGCGCGGCAGGCCATAGAAATCCGCGCCGTGAAAGGCGGCGAAGGCCTCCAGCCGGCCGAGATGGCCGGCCTGTTCGAATGCTTCGGCATAGAGCGGCAAGGCCAGGGGGGCGGAGTAGATTCCGGCGCATCCACAGGCACTTTCCTTGGCCGTGCGGGGATGTGGCGCGCTGTCGGTACCGAGAAAAAAGCGCGGATCACCCGAGGTGGCTGCTTCCAGCACGGCGCTGCGGTGGCGTTCGGCCTTGAGCACGGGCAGGCAGTAGTAATGGGGTCGCAGCCCGCCTTGAAACAGTGCATTGCGGTTATAGAGCAGATGCTGAGGGGTAATGGTTGCCGCCAGTCCGTGGGCTCGACTGCGCACAAAGTCGACCGCCTGGGCAGTGGTGATGTGCTCGAACACGACTTTGAGCCCGGGCAGGCGCTCCAGCAGCGGGCCCAGAACCGTGTCGATATAGCGAGCCTCCCGGTCGAAGACATCCACGCTGGGATCGGTCACCTCGCCATGGATCAGCAGCGGCAACCCGATTTCAGCCAGCGTCTCAAGCGCCGGAAGGATCCGGTCGATATGGGTGACACCGGCTTCGCTATGGGTCGTGGCGCCCGCCGGATAGAGCTTGACCCCGTGGATGAAGCCGGACTGCCGGGCCAGTCGCAACTCTTCTGGCGCGGTGGCATCCGTCAGGTACAGCGTCATCAGGGGAACGAAATCGCTGCGTGGGGGACGAGCGGCCAGAATCTGCTCACGATAGGCGGCGGCCGGCGCGACAGTGGTGATGGGCGGACGCAGGTTGGGCATGACAATCGCCCGGCCAAATACGACCGCCGTGGCCGGGAGCACGGCCGCCAGCATGGCGCCATCCCGCAGGTGCAGATGCCAGTCATCCGGCCGGGTCAGGGTCAATTCATGCATGGGCGGGGCCAGTCACAGCCCTGGGGGAAAGGTACATCATGGATCCGCTGATGGTTTGGGTGGTGCTGGCAGCGATAGCGCTGGTGGGAATTATCTATGTCATTGTCATCTACAACAACCTGGTGCGGCTCAAGCACAACGTCTCCAAGGCATGGTCGAATATCGACGTGCTGCTGCGTCAGCGTCATGACGAAATCCCCAAACTGGTGGAAACCTGCCGCCGCTACATGCAGCACGAGCGGGAAACCCTGGAGCGGGTGATCAGCGCACGCACGGCAGTGGGGCAGGCTCGGGAAAAGAAGGACATGGCGGCTTTGAGTGGCGCCGAATCCCTGTTACGTACCGGGCTGGGGCAGTTGTTTGCGGTCGCTGAGCAATACCCCGAGTTGCGGGCCGATGCGTCCTTCCAGCATTTGCGCGAGCGCATTACCGGGCTGGAAAATGCCATTGCCGATCGGCGCGAGTTCTACAACGACAGCGTGAATCGTAACAACATTCGCATCGAAACCTTTCCCGACGTGATCATGGCGCACTTCTTCCGCTTTGAGAGTGCTGATCTGCTTGAATTCGACGCCGAGGACACGGCTGATGTGTCCCTGGGTTCCTTGTTCGAAAGCTGAGGGCTAGCATGGCGCATCCCGAACTCCTCGGCCTGGCTGCCATGCTCATCCTGGGTGGGTTCGGGGG
>JBAUIG010000203.1:0-6673 GCA_049682735.1 Candidatus Macondimonas sp.
GGTTTCATCCCCGCTGGCTGCGCCTGCGCGCACGCATGTCCCTGTTACGCCATCAAGCGCCTGTGGCCAATGCACGCGCGAGGACAGCAGCGGTCAGCCCGGGCGACGCGGCGCGAACACCACCGCAAGCAGCATCAGACTGATGCCGGCGTAGAGAATCTGGCTGGCGCCATGGACCACGAGAAAGCTGATGCGCGCATCTGACCCCAGGGATTTGAAATGCGCCATGAGGGGCTGGAGTGCCAATGCCTGAAGCGTCACGCTGGCCATGGCTGCATACAGGAAAAAACGCGGCCAGCGTGACGTCACCGTCGGCATTTTCCACAGGGCCAGCAGCAAGACGGGAATCCCGCTCAGGAAAATAAAGCGGAACAACTCTCCCGCCAGAGCGCCGGCCAGCACCGGATCCGGCAAGCGTGCAAACAGCAGCGGCGCGACGCCATAACCCACCGCAAGTTGCGCGCCCAACCACAGGGCCAGCAGATGGGAATCCGGGCTGCCCCACCGGGTCGTCATAGATAGCGGACCTTGACAATCTCCAGGCTGCGGCTGCCAGCGGGGATTTCCACGACAACCACATCCCCTTCCCGCTTTCCCACCAGCGCGCGGGCGATGGGGGAATTGATGGACAGCAGGCTCGCCTTGATATCGGCTTCATCCTGGCCGACGATGCGATAGGTCAGTTCTTCGCCGGTATCCTCATCCACCAGGTCGACGGTGGCGCCGAACACCACCCGATCCGAGGGCTCCAGCGCCAGCACATCAATCACCTGGGCATTCGAGAGCCTGGCCTCGATCTCGGCGATGCGCCCCTCGACGAAGCCCTGCTGCTCACGGGCGGCATGATATTCGGCGTTTTCCTTGAGGTCCCCATGGGCACGGGCCTCGGCAATGGCGGCAATTATGCGCGGCCGATCCTCTTTTTTCAGGCGCGCGAGTTCCTCGCGCAACAATTCGGCGCCGCGTACGGTGATGGGAATCCGTGTCATGACTTGAGCTCCTTGTGCAGATCCTGTAACCGGTGCACTTCCACATTATCCAGATAATCCAGCGCACGGCAGCTCGCCCGCGCCCCGGCCAGGGTGGTGTAGTAGGTGACCTTGTGCTGCAGCGCGGCGCGACGGATGGACAGGGACTCGGCAATCGCTTTCTTGCCTTCCGTGGTGTTGACGATCAGGTCAATGGCGTCGTTTTTGATCATGTCCACCACGTGCGGGCGCCCTTCGGTCACCTTGTTGACCTGCTGGCAGGCAATGCCCGCGGATTCCAAAACGGCCGCCGTGCCCCGGGTCGCCACGATGTCAAAGCCGCGCTCCAGCAGGGTGCGGGCCAGCGCCAGGGCCGCCGGCTTGTCTGCGTCACGCACGCTGAGGAACACCCGCCCGCCCCGTTTCAGCACCACGCCCGCACCGAGCTGGGCCTTGGCGAACGCTTCCCCAAAGGAACGGCCCACGCCCATGACCTCTCCCGTCGACTTCATCTCCGGTCCCAAGATGGGATCCACGCCGGGGAACTTGATGAAAGGAAAAACTGATTCCTTGACCGCATAAAAGGATTTCGGCGTCATGCTGCCGGTAATTCCTTGATCCGCCAGAGAACGGCCGGCCATGCAGCGCGCGGCGACCTTGGCCCAGGGCACCCCCGTTGCCTTGGAAACGAAAGGCACGGTGCGCGAGGCCCGCGGGTTGACTTCCAGCACGTAGATCTGGCCGTCCTTGATGGCGAACTGGGTGTTCATCAGTCCCACCACACCGAGCCCATGGGCCATGACGCGCACCTGTTCACGCATCTGCGCCTGGAGATCCTCGCTGAGGCTGAAGGGTGGCAGGGAGCAGGCGGAATCGCCGGAATGCACCCCGGCCTGTTCGATGTGCTCCATGATCCCCGCCACCAGCACCTGCTCACCATCGCAGATCGCGTCCACGTCCACTTCCAGCGCATCGTCCAGAAAGCGATCCAGCAGCACCGGACAATCATGGGAGACCTGCACTGCCTGGGTCATGTAGCGCTCCAGGTCGCCCTCGTCATAGACGATCTCCATCGCCCGCCCGCCCAACACATAGGACGGTCGCACCAGCAGGGGAAAGCCGAGGTCCTGTGCCAGGCGCAGCGCCTCGGCGGCACTGCGGGCCGTGCGGTTGGGCGGCTGGTTCAGCTTCAACCGGTGCAGCAGCCCTTGAAAGCGTTCGCGATCCTCGGCCAGATCGATGGAATCGGGGCTGGTACCGATAATGGGTGCCCCGGCCGCCTCCAGGGCGCGCGCCAGCTTCAAGGGGGTTTGACCGCCGTACTGGACGATCACGCCCTTGGGGTTTTCCTTGGCGAGGATCTCCAGCACATCTTCCAGCGTCAGGGGCTCGAAATAGAGCCGATCTGAGGTGTCGTAGTCGGTGGACACCGTCTCCGGATTGCAGTTGACCATGATGGTCTCGTAGCCATCCTCGCGCAGCGCAAGCGCCGCATGGACGCAGCAATAGTCGAATTCGATGCCTTGGCCGATGCGGTTGGGGCCGCCGCCCAGCACCATGATCTTCTCCCGCGTCGTGGGCGCCGCCTCACATTCCTCATCGTAGGTGGAATAGAGGTAGGCCGTCGCGGACTCGAACTCGGCGGCGCAGGAATCGACGCGCTTGTAGACCGGACGAATGCCCAAGCCATGACGCAGGGCGCGGATTTCGCCCTCATCAATGGCCAGCAGCGTGGCCAAACGGCGGTCGGAGAATCCCTTGCGCTTGAGCGCGCGCAAGCGGGTGGCGTCCAGGTTTGCCAGGCCGCCCTCGCGCACCTGACCTTCCTCGCGCACCAGATCTTCGATCTGCACCAGAAACCAGGGATCGATTGCCGTCAGATCGAACACCTGCTGACGATCCAGTCCGGCGCGAAAGGCATCCGCCACATACCACAGCCGCTCGCCACGGGGGGCGCTCAGTTCCTGGCGCAAGCGCGCCCACGCCTCCTCGGTCTGGGGCAGCGGCATGCGCTCGGTGAGTCCGTCCACGCCGGTTTCCAATCCACGCAGGGCTTTCTGCAGCGATTCCTGGAAATTGCGGCCAATGGCCATCACCTCGCCCACCGATTTCATCTGGGTGGTGAGGTGATCGTCCGCCTGGGGAAATTTCTCGAAGGTGAAACGCGGCACCTTGGTGACCACATAGTCGATGGCCGGCTCGAAGGACGCCGGGGTCGCGCCGCCGGTGATGTCGTTCTTCAGCTCATCCAGGGTGTAGCCCACCGCCAGCTTGGCGGCCACCTTGGCGATGGGAAAGCCGGTGGCCTTGGATGCCAGCGCCGAGGAGCGGGAGACCCGCGGGTTCATCTCGATCACCACCATGCGGCCATCCGTCGGATTGAAGGCGAACTGGACATTGGAACCCCCGGTGTCCACGCCGATCTTGCGCAGCACGGCGATGGAGGCATCGCGCATGCGCTGGTATTCCTTGTCGGTCAGGGTCTGCGCCGGAGCCACCGTGATGGAGTCGCCAGTATGCACACCCATGGGATCCAGGTTTTCGATGGAGCAGACGATGATGCAGTTGTCCGACCGGTCCCGGACCACTTCCATCTCGAACTCTTTCCAACCCAGGGCGGATTCCTCCAGCAGCACCTCGGTGGTGGGGGACAGATCCAGGCCATGCTCGACGATGGCGAGAAATTCCTCGCGATTATAGGCAATGCCGCCACCGGACCCGCCCATGGTGAAGGACGGGCGAATGATGGTGGGATAACCCACCTCGGGCTGCTGGGCCAGCGCTTCTTCCATGGAATGCACCACCACCGAATGCGGCGTGGCCAGGCCGATTTCCGTCATGGCGCGCCGGAACAGGTTGCGGTCTTCGGCCATGTGGATGGCCTCCTGGCTGGCGCCGATGAGCTGGACACCGAATTGCGCGAGCACGCCCTCGCGCACCAGGTCCAGCGCACAATTGAGCGCCACTTGGCCGCCCATGGTCGGCAGCACGGCATCGGGGCGCTCCGCCTCGATGATGCGCGCCACCGTGGCCCAGTGGATGGGCTCGATGTAGACGGCGTCGGCCATCTCCGGATCGGTCATGATGGTCGCCGGATTGGAGTTGACCAGGATGACCCGGTAACCCTCCTCGCGCAGCGCTTTGCAGGCCTGGGCGCCGGAGTAATCGAACTCGCAGGCCTGGCCGATGACGATGGGGCCGGCGCCCAAGATGAGGATGCTGGAAAGATCGGTACGTTTGGGCATGCGAAAACCTGTCAGTCAGGCGGATGGCGGTAGGGGCTCAGGCCGCCCGCTGGCGCGCCATCATCTCGGTGAAACGGACGAAAAGAGGCCGCAAGTCGTGGGGTCCCGGGCTGGCTTCCGGGTGGCCCTGGAAACCGAAGGCTGGCCGATCGGTGCGCATCACGCCCTGCAGCGTGCCGTCGAACAAGGAGCGGTGGGTGGCGCGCAACTGAGCGGGCAGGCTGTCTTCATCCAGTGCAAAGCCGTGGTTCTGGCTGGTGATCAACACCCGGCGGCTGTCCAGGTCCATCACGGGGTGATTGGCACCGTGATGGCCGAATTTCATCTTGACCGTTCGTGCGCCGCTGGCCAGCCCCAGCAACTGATGACCCAGGCAGATTCCGAACAAGGGGACACCGCGCTCCAGAAAAGTCCGGATCGCCGCGATGGCGTAGTCGCAGGGCTCCGGATCGCCCGGCCCATTGGAAAGGAAGACCCCATCCGGCGCCATGGCCAGCACCTCGGCGGCGGGGGTAATGGCCGGCACCACCGTGACCCGACACCCCTCGTCCACCAGCAGGCGCAGAATGTTGCGCTTGATGCCGAAATCGTAGGCCACCACATGGAAGCGGCCCAATGCCGGCGCCTTGCGGTCGGCATCGAACGACACTGTCGGTTCTTCCCAGACATAGGCTGCAGGCGCACTGACCTCGCGGGCCAGATCCAGACCCAGCAAGCCGGGGAAGGCAAGCGCGGCTTCCCGTCCCAACTCGGAGGCGCGCTGAGGATCGGCCTGGCCTGCCACGATCGCCCCCCGCAAGGCGCCCTTCTGGCGCAACAGCCGGGTGAGGCGGCGCGTGTCGACCTCGGCAATGGCAACGATGCCCTGGGACTGGAGATACGATTCCAGGCTTTGCTCGGCCCGCCAGTTGCTGACCACCTGGGATGCATCTCGGATGATCAGGCCGGCAACCTTCACCCCATCGGACTCGGCATCGGCTGCATTCACGCCGACGTTGCCGATGTGAGGATAGGTCAGCGTCACCAGTTGGCGATGATAAGAAGGATCGGTCATCACTTCCTGATAGCCGGTCATGGCGGTGTTGAACACCACCTCCCCGGCGCTTACGCCGGCAACCCCCAGGGAACGGCCGGAAAACACGCTGCCATCTTCAAGAACGAGCAGGGCGGGTACAGACAAGGGGCCACCTCCGGCACGGGCGTGCGAAAACGGAACGGGATTTGCGTCCCGCCCGGAAAATCCATTGCATCCGAAACAGCGATCACGCCCCCGGGAAGAGACGCTGACTCAACGGCCACCCCGACGCCGGGATGCCGAGGCAAATGCCCAGCGAGTGCATTCAAACCGCTCTGATTTTAAAGGTCCCTGGCCTGGATGTCCATGCGAGGGTCATCAAAGACCCAACACATCCGCCATGTCATAGAGCCCTGGCGGGCGCCCCGCCAGCCACGCAGCGGCGCGCAGGGCGCCTTGCGCGAAGTTTTCCCGGCTGGTCGCGCGGTGAGTAATTTCCAGCCGTTCACCCTCGCCGGCAAACAGCACCGTGTGGTCGCCAACGATGTCACCCGCGCGAATGGTCTCAAAACCGATCGTGCGCCGCTCACGCGCACCGGTCTGACCTTCACGGCCATACACCGCGCAGGTTTTCAGGTCGCGTCCCAAGGTGCTGGCGATCACCTCCCCCATACGCAGCGCAGTACCCGAAGGCGCATCGACCTTGTGGCGGTGGTGGGCTTCGATGATCTCGATGTCCACCGTGTCGCCCAACACCCGCGCCGCCATGTCGAGCAGCTTGAGGGTCAGGTTGACCCCGACGCTCATGTTGGGGGAGAGCACGATCGGAATGTCGCGCGCCGCGGCCGCCACGGTGGCCCGCTGGGCGGCATCCAGCCCGGTGGTCCCGATCACCATGGCCTTGCCATGCTGGCGGCAGAGTGCCAGATGGGCCAGGGTGGGCTCGGGTCGGGTGAACTCGATCAGCACCGCAAAACGCTGAAGCTGGGCAGCCAGGTCATCGACCAGCGGCAAACCCAACGGTCCGAATCCCGCCAGAATGCCGGCGTCCTGACTCAAGGCGGGATGCGCCGGGGCTTCCAGCGCCACGGTGATGGCCAGGTCACTGCGTCCCTGGGCCGCTGCAATCAGCGCCCGACCCATCCGGCCCGCGGCCCCTGCAATCGCCACCTGCGCCATTTGCCGCTCCATGTTCCCGGCCCGGGAGTTCACGTCGTGAATCGATCAAAGAAGCCTTTCACCCCATCCAGCCATCCGCTGGTAGTCGGGCTGTGGCGGCGTTCACCTGCCCCGATCAGGGTCGCAAAGCGTTCCAGCAGTTCGCGTTGCTCCGCCGTCAGGTTGACCGGCGTCTCCACCTGCACACGGCACAAGAGATCGCCGGTCTCGGCGCCGCGCAGGCCCGGCATGCCCTTGCCGCGCAAACGGAATACCTTGCCGGTCTG
>JBAUIG010000204.1:0-2579 GCA_049682735.1 Candidatus Macondimonas sp.
GTCGATGTTGGGCAATTTCCCCCATGAAGACCTTCGCTATTTCTTTGACTTGCTTGGCCTCGCCCATTACCACACCTTTGGCATTCTCGACTTTTCCAGATCCGGTGCCCGCCGCTGCAATCCCAATTGCGCCTTGAAGCACGGTGACTGCATTGCCGACCGCCGCCAGGGGCTTGAAGTGACGATATGCTTCCTGAAGCATGAGCCGCGCCTTGGGATGCAAGTCGAAGGCGGCAACGCTGGGACTTCCATCCAACAGACATAAGGCATCGAACAGCACCGAGCTGGCTGAAAACAGGGCAAAGTCGACGGCGACGCTCGTCCCTGCGCTGGTCGTGATGTGTCCGGCCTGAGGCGCGATGATCTTCACGACGGCCCCCTCGGCGCTGAGCATCGTTTTCAGGGTATCGATGCTCGCATCATCCACGCCGTCGGCGGCCAGCAGGCCCACTTTGCGGGTCTTGACTGATTTGTTGGGCGCATGGTCCATGCTCAGCGCAAGTGAAATACCGACGGGATTCCTTATCGGAAGGGGCGCGTAGCGGGCGGGATCACCATCGGCTGGCATGCCCTCATTCTTCACCGGTTGCAGAGGATCCGGCACCGTCAGCCCCAGATTCATCGCCACTTGGCTGGCCAGGATTTTATCGACATGGGCCAGCGTATTCACCATCCGGCTTCGAATGGCCGGTGTCTCGCATTTGCTCAGTTCAAAGCTGAATGCATCGACGATATTCTGTTTTTCGCGATCAGATTGACTGTTCCAGAATAGCGCCGCCTGGGTGAAATGATCGAAAAAGCTGTCACTGCGCTCACGGATTTTCCGGGCATCAATGCGTTCGGCATGGCTGATGAATCCGCTCATGTCGCGCCCTGCCTGCATCGGACAACCGCCACCGAGAGAGTTTGGATGATAGCTCGTGCGGCCGCGATTGATCTGCTGGCGCATCGCGCCGTCGCGCTGATTGTTATGAATCTCGGCCAGAGGGCGATTGATTGGAATCTCGTGAAAATTGGGTCCACCGAGGCGGATGAGTTGGGTGTCGGTATACGAAAACAGCCGTCCCTGCAGCAGGGGATCATTGGTGAAATCGATGCCCGGCACGATATGACCGACATGAAAGGCCACTTGCTCGGTTTCAGCAAAAAAGTTATCCGGGTTGCGATTCAGGGTCATCTTGCCGATACGCTGTACTGGTACGATTTCCTCGGGAACCAGCTTGGTGGGATCCAGCAGGTCGAAGTCGAATTTGTGCTCGTCTTCCTCGGGAATGATCTGGACCCCCAGCTCCCATTCCGGAAAATCGCCACTCTCGATCGCTTCCCACAGGTCGCGACGATGAAAATCCGGATCCTGCCCGGAAATCTGTAGCGCTTCGTCCCAGACTACTGAATGCACTCCCAGCAAGGGTTTCCAGTGAAACTTGACGAAATGGCTCTCGCCTTTCTCATTCACAAAGCGGAAGGTATGGACACCGAAACCTTCCATCATGCGATAGCTGCGGGGGATGGCACGATCCGACATGACCCACATGAGCATATGGGTCGACTCCGGCATCAGTGAAGCAAAATCCCAAAAAGTATCGTGCGCGGATTGGGCTTGGGGAATTTCGTTATGAGGCTCGGGCTTGACAGCATGGATCAGGTCCGGAAATTTCATCGCATCCTGGATGAAAAAAACCGGTATGTTGTTGCCCACCAGATCGAAATTGCCCTCGTCGGTATAGAACTTTACGGCAAAGCCGCGGACGTCCCGAGCGAGGTCGGATGAACCGCGCGAGCCCGCAACCGTGGAGAAACGAACAAATACCGGGGTCTGTTTGGCAGGATCCTGAAGAAATTGGGCGCGGGTGAGCGATGCCATGGATGCATAAGGCTGAAAATAGCCATGGGCGCCGGCGCCACGCGCGTGAACAATGCGCTCAGGGATTCGCTCATGGTCAAAATGGGTAATTTTCTCGCGAAAGATGAAATCTTCCAACAGACTGGGCCCGCGTTCGCCAGCCTTGAGCGTATTTTGGTCATCGTTGATTCGCACCCCTTGATTGGTTGTCATCAGGGATTCGGTCGAGTCTTCGGTATGAGCGTCCAGACGTTGACTTTTTTCGTTAAGGTCTGGTGGTACGATCGTTGGCTTTGCCATTTGCTTTTCCTTCGGTAGGCTTGGGGGGCAGGCTCGGCCGGCGAGCATGAATGCATGAATACTCAGGAATTTATGGGACTCGTCGGTCGTTGATTGGTTCAGTTGAGGTGAGGCACCGAATTGCTTCGTAAGGAAGCGCTGATTTATTTCCCGGTTTGAGGTTTGCGGGCCTGAGCGGTGCAGGCGGGTTTTTCTGATCTGGAATACGCCAGCAAGAGAAGCAGACGCGGCGGAACCGGTTTCTGGCGCAGCTGGAGGCGGTGACGCCGTGGTCGGCACTGGAGGCGGCGATCGCGCCGTTCTACCCCAAGGGCGAGGGTCCGGGGCGCCCGCCGATCGGCCTGGAACGGATGCTGCGGATGTATGTGGCGCAGCAGTGCTTCGGGCTGTCGGATGAGGGCATCGAGGACGCGCTGTACGACAGCCAGGCCATCCG
>JBAUIG010000205.1:0-1633 GCA_049682735.1 Candidatus Macondimonas sp.
GGAATGATGCCGAAGACACCAATTGATCCAGTGAGCGTCGCGGGAGACGCCAGGATTCGGTCGGATGCCGTAGCAATCCAGTAGCCACCCGATGCCGCCACGCTGCCCATGGACACCACCACCGGCTTGCCGGCTTCGCGCGTCAACTCAAGTTCGCGCCGGATCACCTCCGAGGCAAAGGCGCTGCCCCCAGGACTGTCAACACGCAGCACCAGGGCCTTGATGGAATCGTCCAGGCGGGCTTGGCGAACCTGCTCGGCAAAGGCGTCTCCACTCACGGATCCGGGCGCAGGATCGCCGTCGATGATCGTGCCGGCTGCAACCAGAATCCCCACCGTAGGCTTGCCGGCTTCGACTGGCGCGTCCCGGCCCACCGCCAACAAATAAGCGTTATGATCGATCCGCTTGAATCCACCGTCTTCATCGGCGCTGGTTTGCTCGCGCACGCGATCGATGAATTCATCGCGGTGGCTCAGCGCATCGACCAGACCTTCCTGCAGGGCCAGTTGGGCGCCATCTCCCGCAGTCTGTACCATCAGGTCGCCCCATTGGTCCGCATAGTGCTGGATGTCTTCAGGATCCAGGGAGCGGGCGCTGGCGACTCCGCTCTTGTAGACGGTCCACAGATTGTTCAACCAGGCCTGATTCGCTTTGCGAGAGGCCTCTGACATGTCGTTACGAATGAAGGGTTCCACTGCCGACTTGAATTCACCAACACGGAACACATTGATTTCTAGGCCGATCTTCTCGACGAGATCACGAAAATAGGTGGGATAGGTGGAGAAACCTTCGATGCCGACCTGACCCATGGGGTGGAGATGGACTTGGCTGGCCTGGGCGGCAAGAAAATAGGCGGATTGACTATATTGATCCGCATAGGCCAGCACGGGCTTTCCCGCAGCCTTGAACTGTTCCACCGCAGCGCCGATCTGGACCAGCTTGGATAGATCCCCTCCCTCGAAGTGGCTGAAATCCAGCACGGCCGCCTTGATCCGTTGATCCGTCGCGGCGGCTTCCAGCGCACGAAGCACATCCCGCACCTGGGTTTCCCGGACAGGTGCCCCAACGGCTTCGTCCACCAGCTTCTGGAGAGGATCTACCTCGGATTGCTCGACCAGCACCCCCTGCAAGCTGAGCACCAGCGCGGCGTCCGTGGGCACCTGCACGGCGAGGTCAGTACGCAGGAACGCCACCACAACCAGCAGAAAAACCACGAACATCAGCCGGGACAACCAGCGCCGCAACCCGTCCAGCATCCCTCCCAGACTACGGAAACCACGACGGATCAGGGAAGGTTTTTGGGCCATGAAATTACCTCAGAGGATGTGATCCATGGCGCCATCATAGAACAGCTGCCAGCATGGCGCAGGACAAGTTTGAGTCGGGGGAGAGTTCGGCAAAGGCCGTCAAGGCGAGCGCCGAATGCAGCCCTTCCGGGCTTCCGTGGGACGACGATGCAATCAGCGCAGTACGGGCTTGCCCTGGCGGTCGATCAATCGCAACAACAATCTTCGTGCTTGGGTCCCACGCGACCATCCCGCCCATGGCCAACATCTGCTGCGGCTTCCTGCACGGCGCGGCTGGGAATCCTCAAGAAAATCGAGCCGGAAGCCCCGGGCAACCCAGGAACCCG
>JBAUIG010000206.1:0-5953 GCA_049682735.1 Candidatus Macondimonas sp.
CAGAAGCGCATCGAAGTCTACCTGGCCGGCGCAGTTGACAGCGATCGCCCCACGCTAACGCTTTGAACCCGGTCCGAGCCCGATGACCACTGTGATCAGCCATGGGTTCAACTAGAGACAGACGTCCCCTAAAGCAAACGTGCGGCGACAGTGATGGCCAGTGTGACCCGATAGATAAGCGACACATGCGGCTCCGCTGAAAGCGCAATGAATGCCCATTGAACAGAAAATTCCTGGACTTCATAGGTTCTGCCAGTTGCGACTACGCACCAGAACACGACAAATAGAGACCCCCTTCGCATGGATCCACATATAGCACAGCTTCTTGATGACCTTATCGATCATTGGCGATTCTGGGATCAGCATGAAGAGTACTACCTGAAGACACTCGCGCCTTCCCTGGTCGAGAATCCCAGAAATGGCGATGCGACTGAACGGGATCTTCTCGGAGAACTGCGAGCTGTGCTCAACAATGACGAATGGCATTCCATCCCGCTGCTGATCTCTGAACGACGGCGGGAAATGCGAGAAAGGGAACGACTTGAAGCACAAAGACGTGAGGACGAGAGGCAAGAACAACTGCGCCAAGAGGCTGACCGCCGCAACATTGAGACAAGACGCGTTGAATTGATCGCGGAAATCAGAAGACGCTTCAATGACGATTATCTCGCCGTCGACTCATTCTTCACTGCATCGTGCGCAGATCTGATCTCGCAACAGGAATACGAGAAAGAAAAAGTTGCCTTCGTCAAAGACTTGGTGGCAAGCCATACTCCTCCGGACAAGTCCGGAATTCGCAAAACACCTGATGACGAACAAGCTGCAGCAATAGCTGCTGTACACGGACATATCCAGGTGTGGCCCGTGCCGGTAGCGGGAAGACCACTACACTGGTTGGACGTGCTCTGTTCCTGCAGAAGCACTGCGCCATTCCCGCTGGCGAAATGCTGTTGCTTGCATTCAACCGCAAGGCGGCCAATGAGATACGCAAGAAGCTTTTCATCGCCCTGAACAGCCGAGCGGATGCTGCTCTTGCTCAGGAAATCAACCGGCGGATAAATGGTGCAAATAACGAGAGACTAATTGGCATCGAGGAGATTGGCGCCCGATCAGTCGATGCCGTAGCAAAACAGCTCGGCGTTGCGCTGCCTCATATCATGACCTTCCACGCGCTCGCTTATGCCCTTGTCCATCCGGAGGAAAGCATACTCTACGACGATCCCTTGGGAGATAACCTGAGTCTCAGTCGTGTTGTGCAAAAAGTGATCGACGACCATCTACAGGACCCTGCGTTCAAGTCAAAGATACGCGAACTGATGCTTGCCCATTTTCGCGAGGATTGGGATCGCATTGTTGAAGGCTGCTACGACAAGAGTAGAGATGAGCTGCTCCAGTTCCGGCGCTCATTGCCCCGAGAGTGCTTAGGTGGCGAGTACGTCAAGTCATTCGGCGAAAAGCTAATCGGCGATTTCCTGTTCGAGCACAACATACCCTACAAGTACGAACGTAACCATTGGTGGGGCGGGATCAACTATCGGCCAGACTTCACCGTTTTCAAAACACAGACGACAGGGGTTGTGATCGAGTATTTCGGTCTGGCTGGCGATCCAGACTATGACGAGATGACTCGCGAAAAACGCGAATACTGGGCGCAGATACAAGATTGGACGCTCATCGAATTCTTACCACAAGATATCGCAGCATACGGCCCCGAGCTATTTAGAGATCGGCTGAAGGCGTCTCTTGAGAACGCCGGCGTGCAGTGCCATCGCCTGTCAGAAGACGAAATCTGGCGTCGCGTTCGTGAGCGGGCGATTGATCGCTTCACGAGCGCCACCGTCAGTTTCATAGGCAGATGTAGAAAGCGCTCGCTACCACCGAATGAACTGGCCCAGATGATTCAGGCCTACACGCCGCTTTCTTTATTCGAGAACATGTTCCTTGAAATAGCTCAGACGATTTACCGGGCTTATCTCGATCGGCTAACAGAAACCGGAGAAGAAGACTTTGATGGACTGATGCAGCGCGCAGCTGACTCGATTAACGGCGGAGAAACGGTATTTGAGCGAAAATCAGGCCGGGGCGACCTGACTACCTTGCGCTATATCTGTATCGATGAGTTCCAGGACTTCTCGGACTTGTTCTATCGACTGGTTGCGGCGATTCGCAAGCAGAATCCACATGTGCAAATCTTCGCTGTTGGTGACGATTGGCAGGCAATCAATGGGTTCGCTGGCTCCGATCTCAGATTTTTTGAGCACTTTGACCAATACATCGGCGACTCACGCAGACTCTACATATCGACGAATTATCGTTCAGGCCAGTCAATTGTCGGAGTCGGAAATGCGTTGATGGCGGGATTTGGAAAGTCGGGGAAGGCTCACGAGAGCGCACCTGCCGGCCAAGTGCTGTTGGCTGACATCAAAGACTTCGCGCCCACATATTTGGAATTGAAGCGTCATCCCGGTGACGTCATTACGCCTGTTGTCCTGCGTCTTGCCAGTGCTGCGATTGCCAAGAACCTGGATGTTGTTCTTCTGTGCCGTCAGAATCGTATCCCATGGTTTGTCAATTATCAGGCGTTGGAGAATGACGGGAGTGGGCTGGAACGCTTTTTGAGTATGGTCCGCAAGCGCTTTCCGAAAGGACAGCGAGAACGCATTACCATATCGACGGCCCATAAGTACAAGGGTCTGGAAAAATCGGTGGTAATCGTGCTCGACGCGGTTGCGCGTAGCTATCCATTGATTCATCCGGACTGGGCGTTTTCGCTAATACTTGGCGATAGTCTTGACAAGATCACCAAAGAGGAGCGCCGGCTTTTCTATGTTGCGCTCACGCGTGCTGTTGAAAAGCTCATCATCATAACTGATGGAAGGAACAAATCGCCTTTCCTCGATGACCTGGAAGACACACCGGAGATGCAGCCCATTGATTGGGCAGCGTTATCACCTTTGAGCGACGCAATGAACCAACGACTTGTTATAAGGATCGGGAACCAGGAAGGCAGAGGCATCAATCCGACCTTTGAGATCCGGGATAATCTTACGGCTTCCGGTTATGAGTTCCAATCAACTGGATGGAAGTCCTGGGTCAAGAGCCTCCCGGTTGACGCATTTACCGTCGAAGTTCTGAAAAATGAGGTGTGGGCGGAGAACGCAGACGGTATCGAGATTCGGATCTTTGATGACAGAGACAGGCTCACCGGCTGCTACATGGTCAACGAAGGGGAATGGAGTTGCCAGCCATGAAGAATCATCAGCAATTGCCCCGGATTTATTCCATACGCAGTTACAAAGAGGCCAGGTTTATGGATAGTGCTCCTGTGGTCGCGCGCATGGAATCAAAGCCATCAGATTCTTCGATTGATGCGGGAACTAGGGAATTGCCAACTAGCACCAAGCCGGCAGTGCTGGTCCTTTTGGTCTGAACAAATAAAACTGCATCACTGATACAAATGGCAAGAAAAATCTAACATTTACCGATTTCTCCAAGGCCAAACGGCAGTGCGCGGAGGAGTGCTGAGAAACCCGTTCTCGGGATTTCAGCTTGCCTCCATCAGGGCCGCAGCAGGATGCTTGACAAGCGGCAGTGTATTGCCCGCCGCCTGCGCACGGCGACGGCCTTCCTGCAGATCGCGCCCCAGCCGATAGGTGTACTCCTGGCAATTGATCTGAATGGTGTGGCGCGGGCTGGCGACGAAGCGCCGCTTCGTGCGCGCGTGTTCGGCTTGCATGCGGCGAGCCATTTCCTCCGGCGTCGGCGGATGGTACTGACCGGTCAGGTAAGCGGCCATCCAGCGTGATTGCTCATCGGCGATGGGCATCATGGCGCAGAAAGGCTGCACCAGGCCGAGGAACAACAGATCCGGGTAGCGCGGATCCAGCATGCGCTGGTAGAGCGCGATGTCGTTGTCGGGGGCGCTGATCAGGCCCTCATCGAGGAAGGGAAAGCGGATCTGGTAACCAGTGGCGTAGATGATCGCGTCCACGGTTTCCACCGAGCCATCGGCAAAGCGTACCCGATCGCCTTGCAGTTCGGCGATGGTCGGTTTGGGGAGGACGTCCCCGCTGCCCATGCGGATATGGATTTCGCTGGAGATGGTGGGGTGTTGCTGGCCGAACCAGCCTTGCGGCCGGGGTAAGCCATAACGCTGGGGATTGCCCGCCAACAGATTCAGTCCCAAGGTCGCCAGCGGGTAGAGCAGCTTGTCGAACACCGCATCGGGCAAGGACCACGCCAGCCGCTCCACCCAGCCCGGCGGATCGCTGGGATGGCGCAGCAGCGAGTCGTAGACGATCTTCCCAAAAAAATACTTCGGCAGGATGTAGGTGCCGGTGCGTACCGACAGGAAGACTTTTTCGGCATTTTCCTTGTGGCCCAGTTCCGAGGCAATGTCCATGGCCGAATTGCCCATGCCCAGCACCACCACCCGTTTGCCGCGCAGATCGTGGGGTTCGCCCGGATCAACGTAATCATGGGCATGCATCTGGATGCCGTCGAAATGTCCCGGCAGCGGTGGGTTGGGCCAGCGCGGATCCCAGTGATGGCCGTTGGCCACCACCAGGGCGTCGAAATGTTCCGTGCTGCCATCGCTGAGACTGACCTGCCAGCCTCCCGCTGGGAGGCGTTCGCAGCGGGTGACTGCGACACCCAGGCGAATCGCATCGCGCAGGCCGAAGTGATCCACGAAAGACTCGAAATAGGCCGCGACCTGGGCATGGCCCGGGAAATCCGGGTAGTCGGCCGGCATGGGAAAATCCCGGAATGCCATCTGCGCCGGGGAGGTGTTGATGTGCAGCGAGCGATAGGCGGAGGATTTGCCGTTGTAGGCAATGTTGTTCTTGAACGCCCACATGCCGCCGATGCGGTCGGCCGCCTCATAACAGACATGGGGTAGCCCATGGGCCTTGAAATTGCGGCAAGCGGCGATCCCGCTTGATCCGGCGCCGATGATGCAGATGCGCGGCAATGTCTGATTCATGGATGTGCCTCCTTGGCGATCCGAGGGCCGGTGTCCTGTTGGCCCGGCGCCACTATTTCAAGTCGGCACGGGCGCCGTCAATGGGTAATCGCAGAGGAATTGATCCGGAGCGGTTATTCTGGCGGCGGATTGCGCGCCGACTTGACCCGTGCGGGGAGGGTGAGGCGGTGATGCAACGGGATCAACGGCGGAAATGGATGGGGATGCAGATCATGGAAAGTGCGATGGTGGTGGGGATGGTCCTCGCCGTGGGGGTGGTGGCCATCCTGGCTTTGGTCTTGGTTTATCTGCGTGGACGCCTGCAGGCCGAGCTCAAGCTGCGACAGCACCTGGAAAATGATCATCACAATCTGCTGGGACGTCTCGCCCAGAACGAAGCCGCTTTGCGCAATGAGACGGAGCGACGCGCTGCGGCCGAAGCGCGCATCGCCGAGCTGCCGGCATTGTTGAAAGAGCGGACGCAACTGCAGCAGATGCTGAGCAATTTGCAGGCGCAGCAATCCGAGTTGCAGGAGCGCCTGGTCCAGGAGCGCCAGGGCGCCGCCGAGAAACTGGCGCTGATCGACCAGGCTCAGACCAAGCTGGCCGATGCCTTCAAGGCGCTATCGGTCGATGCCCTGCAACACAACAACCGCAGTTTCCTGGAGCTGGCGCGGGAAAATCTGGGCCGTTTCCAGCAGAGCGCCCAGGGCGATCTGGTGGCGCGGCAAAAAGCGATGGGGGATCTGGTCAAGCCCATCGCGGAATCGCTGGCGAAGGTGGATTTGCGCATCGGCGAGGTGGAAAAGTCCCGCATCGATGCCTATAGCGCGCTGGACCAGCAGCTCAAATCACTGCTCCAGCACCACCTGCCGCAACTGCATCGGGAAACCGCCAGCCTGGTGCAGGCCCTGCGGCAGCCTGCGGTGCGCGGCCGGTGGGGGGAAATCCAGCTCAAGCGGGTGGTCGAACTGGCTGGCATGCTGGAAC
>JBAUIG010000207.1:0-4238 GCA_049682735.1 Candidatus Macondimonas sp.
GTGCTGGCGCGCGCGCCACAGGGCGAGATCGCGGGCGGAGTAGCGCAGGCCGTCATCCTGTTTGTAGGCTGCATCGTGCTCCTCATCCACCACGATCAGACCAAGCTCGGGCAACGGTGCGAAAATGGCGGAACGGGTGCCGAGGACGATGCGTGCGCTGCCGCTGCGCGCCGCCAGCCAGCCTTGAAGGCGCTGGCGCTCGGTCATTCCCGAGTGGAGCAGGGCCATGGAAGCGCTGAAACGCGCCTGGAGGCGTTGGCGAAGCTGCGGAATCAGCCCGATCTCGGGGGCGAGGATCAGGACCTGCCGGCCAGCCTGCAGCACGGTTTCCAGGGCTTGCAGATAGACCTCGGTCTTGCCGCTGCCCGTTACCCCCTCCAGGACGGTGGGGGCATAGCCATGCGCCGCCCGTAACGCGTCCACGGCGGCCTGCTGGTCTGGATTCAGGGGGTGGGGAGATTGGCCAAAGACCGGATCGATCAGCGGCGCCACGGGCGCCGGCATGGCATGGATCCAGCCCCGATCGCAAGCACGACGCAGCACGTCGCGACTGCCGGGCAGGGCGGTTTCCAGTTGGGAAGCGGACATCCCCAGGGGGTGGGCATCGAACAGCCCCAGCAGCGCCTGCAAGCGGGGCCCCCGCAGGGTAGTTCGATCAAGTACGCGGCCCGCCGCTGACAGTCCCCAGTGGGGTATTTGAGGCATCTCGGCAGGGCTTCCCTGGCGCAACAGGGTCGGCAAGGCGGTTGCAAGCACCCGGCCCAGTGGATGATGGTAGTAATGGGCGGTCCAGTGGAGCAGGGCCAGGCTTGCGGGATCGAGAAGCGGTCCGGTATCCAGAACCATCTGGCAGGGGCGCAGCTGATGGGGCGCAAGCGTGGAATGCATAGTTGCGCCGGCGACCCAGCCCACCACGGATCGCTTGCCCAGCGGGACCCGCACACGATGATTCAGGGGCGCGGGGCCGTCCCAGCCCTCGGGTGGCGCATAGTCCAGAATGCGATCCACACCATTGAGCAGGGCGATCTGCCAGATGGACTCAGCAGGCAAGGAGAGAGTAGGCAGAGCGCCGAGATTTTGGCGGGATGTCAATTATCCACACCATCTGTGGATAAGCTTGTGGGTAAACTGATGCCAACACGGTCAACTCGCTGTTCTTTCAGGCCTTGCATGGGAGTGGCGAGAAAATGACCGATCAATGACTTTTTATTTTTCAATGACATGCGGGATTATCCAAAGACTGGTTTCAAGAGTTAGTCCTAGTGTTCAGATCATCATGTGAAATGCAGATGTGTGCATAAGTCAAGCAACCGTGACATCGCGTCCTATAAAAAAAGGCCGGATTTCCCGGCCTTTTTTGGCGTGAGCAGAATGCTTACTGTTCCTTGATCATGGCGATCAGTTGAGCCGCCATTTCCTGACCATCGCCGTAAAGCATGCGCGTATTGTCCAGTGTAAACAACGCATTTTCGATTCCGGAAAAGCCGGTGCCCTTGCCACGCTTGATCACCAGCACGTTCTTGGCCTGATCCACATTGAGGATGGGCATGCCATAGATCGGGCTTTCCGGGTTGGTCCGCGCCATGGGATTGACGACGTCGTTGGCGCCGATGACGAGCGCCGCATCCGCGCTGGGAAACTCCGAGTTGATCTCCTCCAGGTCATAGATGATGTCGTAGGGCACGCCCGCCTCGGCCAGGAGGACATTCATGTGACCGGGCATGCGGCCCGCCACCGGGTGGATGGCAAACTTCACCGTCACGCCCCGCGCGATCAGCAACTGACACAGCTCCCAAACCTTGTGCTGGGCCTGGGCGACCGCCATGCCGTAGCCGGGAACGATGATGACCTTGTTGGCATAGGCCATCAGGACGGCCGCATCGGCGGGATCCATGGGCTTGAGGCTGCCACCGCTTTCCGTGGGACTGGCAGCCTCCCCCGCCCCGCCAAAATTGCTGAACAGGACATTGCTGATCGGCCGGTTCATGGCCTTGGCCATGAGTTGGGTGAGCAATGTACCCGCAGCGCCAACCACCGTGCCGGCGATGATCATGGCCGCATTGTTGAGCACATAGCCTTCGAAGGCCACGGCCAGGCCGGTGAGCGCGTTGTACAGGGAGATCACCACCGGCATGTCGGCACCGCCGATGGGCAGTGTCATGCTCACGCCGAGCGCCAGGGCCAGCAGGAAGAACAACACAATGACGAAGCCGCTGGCTTCTCCGCCTTGCGAGACGATGTGGAGTCCCAGCAGCAAGGTGATGACGAACAGCCCCAGGTTCAGCCAATGCTGGTTGGGGAAACGCACCGGCTTCTTGATCAGCTCCTGCAGCTTGCCGAAGGCAACCAGGCTGCCGCTGAAGGACACACTGCCGATGATGCCACCCAGCACCGCCAGCGCCAGCGCGATACCGGCATGACCTTCTTTTCCGCCCAGCTCCACGGCAGCGATGGCGCCAGCCGCGCCGCCTCCCATGCCGTTGTAGAGGGCGATCATCTGCGGCATGTCGGTCATGGCCACGCGCTTGCCCGAGATCCAGGCTGCGCCACCACCGATGGCAATGGCCAGCAGCAGGAAGAAATACTTGAAAAAGCCCATTTCGCCGAGCTGGGGATGGCCCAGGGTGACCAGCGTGGCCACCACCATGCCGATGCCCGCCCACAGGATGCCGCTCTTGGCGGTCTTGGGGGAGGACATGCGCTTGAGGCCCACGATGAACAACGCCGCCGTGGCGAAATAAGCGAGATTGATAAAGGCGCCGGGACCACCCATGGCTTATTTCTCCCCCTTGCTGCTCTTGAACATGTCCAGCATGCGCTCGGTCACAACATACCCCCCGGCGGCATTGCCGGCGGCCAGGACGACCCCCAGGAAGGCCACCAGCTGGGTGAAGAAACCTTCCGCCTGACCAAAGGCCACCATGGCGCCCACCAGCACGATGCCGTGGACGAAGTTGGAGCCCGACATCAGCGGCGTGTGCAGGATGGCCGGCACGCGACCGATGATTTCATAGCCGGTGAACGCCGCCAGCATGAAGATGTAGAGTGCGGTGAATCCCTCGATCATCGGTTGCCTCCTTCGATCTGCTCGCGGGTGGGTCCATGCTTGATCTCGCCGGCATGCGTGACCACGCTCTGAGCCAGGATTTCATCGTCCCAGTTCAGGCTGATCGCGCCGTCCTTGAGCATCAGGCCCAGGAAATTCTGCAGGTTCTTGGCGTACATCTCGCTGGCGTGCTCGGCCAGTGTGCTGGGCACATTCAGCGGACCGTGGATGACCACATCCCCTGCGGTGATGGTTTCCCCAGGACGGGTCAGGGCGCAGTTACCGCCGGTCTCCGCCGCCAGATCGACGATCACGGCGCCCGCCTTCATGCCCTGCACCATCGCTTCGGTCACGATGCGCGGCGCGGCCCGGCCGGGGATGGCTGCGGTGCAGATCACCAGATCGGCGCGGGCAATGTGCTCGGCGAGCAGGGCTTGCTGCTTCTGCTTTTCCTCATCGGTCAGCTCGCGGGCGTAACCACCGGCGGCATCAGCCTTTACGTCCAGAGCCACGAACTTGGCGCCCAGCGACTCCACCTGTTCCTTGGCGGCGCTGCGCACGTCATAGCCTTCCACTTGTGCGCCCAGGCGCTTGGCGGTAGCAATGGCCTGCAGCCCGGCCACACCGGCGCCGATGACCAGCACCTTGGCGGGGCGGATGGTGCCCGCGGCGGTGGTCAGCATGGGAAAGAAACGCCCCAGCAGGCTGGCGCCCATGAGGACCGATTTATAGCCTGCCACCGCGGCCTGGGAGGAGAGGGCATCCATCGACTGGGCGCGGGAGATGCGCGGGATCAGCTCCATTGCAAACGCGGTGATGTTGCGCTTCTGCAGATGCTTGATTTCTTCAGGATGGTTGTGGGGGGCCAGGAAGCCGATCAACACCGCGCCCTCGGGGATGAGCGCAATTTCCGCCAGCGAGGGGGGTTGGACCTTCAGCACCACTTCGGCGCCTGAGTAAACGGCCTCGGGCCCGGCAACCTGTTCGGTGCGGGCATATGCGCTATCGGGGGTGCGGATGCCGGCGCCGGCGCCCTGCTCAATGCGCACGGTGATGCCTTGATCGACGAGCTTGGCGGCGACAGCGGGTACCAGGGCGACGCGCTGCTCGCCCGGCTGGGTTTCCTTCGGCACGGCAAGGGTAATGGGCATGGGGCTCTCCACGGCCGGAAATCGTTGTGATTTGTCCCCGC
>JBAUIG010000208.1:0-1942 GCA_049682735.1 Candidatus Macondimonas sp.
GATCCGGCACGGCACCTGCAGCGCCGCGCTGGCCCGGCGCACCTGATAGATCATCCGTGTCCAGGTGGCTGCATCGTCATGGGCGCCGTTGATGCGGGCACAATCCATGCCGGCGCGCAACATAGCCGTGACGAGATCGCCCTCATCGGCAGCCTCGCTGGGCAGCGTGACCATGATATAGACCCCCTCGCCATCGCGGTGCGGCCCGAACAATCGCTGTGTATGGGCGGCCAGCAAGGCTTCGCCTTCTTCGATGGAAAGATCCTGGCCTGGAATGGGCGGATGCCAGCTTCCCTCCAGCACCCCCGCCAACAAGGCCAGCACCCGGTCCAGGTCATGAAGCAAATGCGCCTCGGAGCGACCCAGCGATGAAAGACCCTGGGCGCTGAGGCGCTTTTGCAGCGAACGCAGGTCGTTGCGACGAAAATGAATGTAATGCAATAGATTGCGCACGCTCACCGCGCCATTGCTTCCGGCTTCCGGGTGCCAGCGGGCCATGTCCGACTGCGCGCCCTGTACGATCCGCTCACGCAAGGCTTCCAGCGCCGCCTGCAAGGCGATGAGCTCCGCCTGTTCCGGCGCTGGGGAATGGTCGGTGCAATCCGAAGTCGTCATGGCGGTGGTTTCCTTGCGTTAGGCCTGATCCCCTCCACTTTAAGACCTGAAGATGACAACCAGCCTGACATCGCGGGCGACTGCGGGAACGGTGCCGAATATGTTAACTTCGCTGTCCCAACGCAGATTGCCAGAGCCTTTTGTCATCATGGCCTTTGCCTTTCCCTCGCCCCGACACACCGATCGCGCCATCCGCGCCATCCTCCAGGAGCGGATGCGCAAGGCCCTGGAGCACCTGGCGGCACCCGAGCAGGATCGTGCCGAGGGTATCCACGAGGCCCGCAAGCGCTTCAAGGAAATCCGTGCGGTGTTGCGGCTGATGCGTGATGTACCCGATCTGGATGCGCCCGGTCTGGCCCTGTGGTTCCGGGACGCCGGGCGCCAGCTTTCGGGAACCCGCGATGCCCAGGCCTTGGTGGAATGCTGGGACAAGTTGCACGCGGTCGATCCCAAGCCGCTGGAAACTGCTGCCGGCCGCGCCCTGCATCAAATGCTGACCGAGAACGCCCATGCACACCTTCATCAAGCCGATGCGCTGACGGAGACCCTCGTCCGCTTGCGGATTGAACTGGCCGAGCAGATTGCCCGCCTGCCGGTCATCGCCCAGGCCGAAACAGGTTTTGATCTCATCCGCCCGGGTCTGGCGCGCAGCTATCGGTCCGGTCGGCGCCGGCTCGCCGAGGCCACCCAGAGCCCCACGCCGGAGGCCTTTCATGAATGGCGCAAGCGGGTCAAGGATCATTGGTACCATATCCGTTTATTGAACGGGGCCTGGCCGGCAGGCCTGGGGCAGCGGCAGGACCTGCTCAAGGCGCTCTCGGATCAACTGGGAGATGATCACGACCTGGCCGTGTTGAGGCTGCAATTGCTGCACTGGTCCGAGCGCATCGGCTGGGATGCGCAGCAACAGCGTCTGCTGGGCGCCATCGGTCGCCGCCAAGCCCTGTTGCGCCGCCAGGCCCTGTCACTGGGTGGCCGGCTTTATGCCGAAACACCAAGCCGCTTCATCCGTCGCATCGCAGCCTATTGGGATCTGTGGGCGAAGGATGCCGCACGTGCCACTCCGTCGCCCAGCAGCGATCCACCTCCCCTGCCGCACTGAACAGCGAGACACCGTCCATGCGCACCCTGGCTTTCTACAATCTCAAAGGCGGCGTTGGAAAGACCGCCGCGGCAGTGAACCTGGCCTGGTGCGCTGCCCAGGAGGGTCTTGCGGTCTGTTTGTGGGATCTCGATCCCCAAGGCGCGGCCAGCTGGTATTTGCGCGACACAACCGGGCTCGACATCAAGGCCAAGAAGCTGCTCAAGGGCAAGGACACGCTGGCCA
>JBAUIG010000209.1:0-2855 GCA_049682735.1 Candidatus Macondimonas sp.
GGATCGACTCCGGCGTCACGTCCAGATCATAGACGATAGGAACCCCCGTGGGGATTTCCAGGCCCATGATGTCGGCATCGGAAATGCCCTCGAGATCCTTGGTCAGGCCACGCAGGGAATTGCCATGGGCGGCGATCAGCACCTGGCGCCCGGCGGCCAGATGAGGACGGATGTGATCCTGAAAATAGGGGCGCACCCGCTCGCAGGTGTCTTTCAGGCTTTCGCCGTGGGGCGGCGGAGTATCGAAACCGCGTCGCCAGGCCTTGAACTGGGCCTCGCCATGCTGCGCCAGCACCTCGTCCTTGTTCAGGCCCTGCAGGTCGCCGTAGTGGCGTTCGGCCAGCGCGGTCACATACAGGTAGGCCGGGAATTCGTTGGCGCCCGGCTGGTAGCTCTCCCGGGGCAGGGTGCCCTCGGCAGGCAGGAAGATGGGCGCGCGGCCACTGCGGTTTTCCCGCAGCACCACCTGCAAGGTGGTGATGGCGCGTTGCAGGTGAGAGCTGAAGGCAACATCAAAACTGCGATCTGCCAGCAGGCGACCAGCCCGGGCCGCTTCTTCCCAGCCTTCGGCTGCCAGCGGCACGTCCACCCAGCCGGTGAAGCGGTTCTGGGCATTCCAGACAGATTTGCCATGCCGAATCAAAACCAGGCTTGCGTGCATTGGAATTCCCCTTTTTGGCGGTGTCATGGCGCGAAGGGGTTCATTGTAAGGGAACCGGGCCGAGACGCGAACGGTGGCGTCGGGCCCGGATTTCGGAGCATCAGGTTTCCGCGAGATCGTCGAGGTAGCGTTCGGCGTCCAGGGCGGCCATGCAACCGGTGCCGGCCGAAGTGATTGCCTGACGGTAGACATGGTCCATGACATCGCCGGCGGCAAAGACACCGGGGATGCTGGTGGCCGTGGCATTGCCTTCCAGCCCGCTTTTGACTTTCAGATAACCTCCCTGCATCTCCAGTTGCCCTTCGAACAGACTGCTGTTGGGGGTGTGGCCGATGGCGATGAACACGCCACTGACGGCGAGATCCTGCGTTTCACCCTCGGTGCTGCGCACCCGCAGCCCCGTGACGCCGGATTGATCGCCCAACACCTCGTCCAGCGCGTGGTTCCACAGCAGGGTGACTTTGCCCTCACGCTCACGAGCAAACAGTTTGTCCTGCAGGATTTTCTCGGCACGGAAGCGGTCGCGGCGGTGAATCACCGTGACGTGGGCGGCGATATTGGCCAGATAAAGGGCTTCCTCCACCGCGGTATTGCCACCGCCCACCACGGCGACGTGCTGGTTGCGATAGAAAAAACCGTCGCAAGTGGCGCAGGCGGAGACGCCCTTGCCCATGAAAGCCTCTTCAGATGGCAGTCCCAGGTAGCGGGCGCTGGCGCCGGTGGCAATGATCAGGGCGTCGCAGGTATAGACCCCGCTGTCGCCTGCAAGGCGGAAGGGGCGCTGCTGCAAGTCCGCCGTATGGATGTGGTCGAAGATGATCTGGGTGTCGAAACGCTCGGCGTGGGCCTTGAGCTCCTCCATCATTTGCGGCCCCTGCAAACCCTCCCGACCGCCGGGCCAGTTGTCGACCTCGGTGGTGGTGGTGAGCTGCCCGCCCATCTGGATGCCGGTGATCAGCACCGGTTTGAGGTTGGCCCGCGCGGCATAGATGGCCGCGGTATAGCCGGCGGGTCCGGACCCGAGAATCAACAAACGCGCATGAGTGGCCTGGGCCATGGGGAAACCCTCGAAACCTGGATAAGGATGAAAGATCGCCGTAGAGGTCGGGCGGGGATGCATCCTGGAAAAACGGATGCGTCCCCAATCCGGCAGGATTTACAGTGCGCTACTGTGCTCGGCGAGATAGCTGGCCACACCTTCGGCGGTGGGTTTCATGCCGGCCTTGCCTTTGCGCCAGCCGGCGGGGCAGACCTCGCCATGCTCTTCGGTGAACTGCAGGGCTTCCACCAGACGCAGCATCTCATCCACTTCCCGGCCCAAGGGCAGGTTGTTGACCACCTGATGCTGCACGATGCCTTCCTTGTTGATCAGGAAAGACGCCCGCAGCGCGACGCCATCCGGATGTTCCACGCCATAGGCACGGACGATCTCGTGGCGCACATCGGCGACCATGGGGAACTGGACGGGGCCAATCCCGCCCTTTTCCACCGGCGTATTGCGCCAGGCATGGTGAGTGAACTGGGAATCGATGGACACACCAACCACCTGCACGCCCAAGTCCTTGAACTTGGAGACCCGATGGTCATGGGCAATGATTTCCGAGGGGCACACGAAGGTGAAGTCCAGCGGCCAGAAGAACAGGACAACGTATTGACCCTTGAGATCCGACAGACGGAAGGCTTCGTTGATGCTGCCATCGGGCATGACGGCGGCGGCGGTGAAGTCGGGGGCGGGTTGGGTGACCAGAACGCTCATGGCAGGAACTCCTTCCTTATGGATAAAAAACGGGTTACAGGTTCCATTCTAAGAAACCCAATTGGATAAATGAAATGAAAAAAATATTAATCGGAAATAGATTGAAGCTATCGAAGCTTCATCCAAACGGTCATTTTCTCCGGATCGCCGGGCGGGCACACCGCCTTCAGGCCGGTTCGGGATAGTTGCGGGCCCGGTGATGGGGCACATTGATTTCATAGCCTCGCAACATGATTTCCCAATACAGAAACGGCAACAGGCTGGTTTTCATCCACCACATGCTGCGCCGCTCCACATAGGGATCAAGCGGTAAGGTGGGCGTGACCACGCCGTCATAGACGAACTCCGCCAGCATGACCTTGCCGTTGGCGGTGGTCAACGGGCAGGTGCCGTAGCCGTCGTAGCGATGGATCGGTTCCTTGCCGCGCATCTGGGCCA
>JBAUIG010000210.1:0-1854 GCA_049682735.1 Candidatus Macondimonas sp.
TGTCCACCAATGCCCTGGCACGCCGTTTTACCGATGAACTGGGCTGGCTCAATCAGGCCGTGGCCGCACGCTGCCAGCGCGTGGTGCTGCTGGCGGCCGGCCTGCCACTCACGCTGAAGGAAACACCTTGACCGCCGCTTGCTGGTGGCAGGCACCACCGCCCGCGCTGGATGTGGCCGCTGGCGCCGCTGCGGCAGCCCGCTGGGACCGTCTGACCAAACCCCCCGGATCGCTGGGGCGGCTGGAGCAGACCGTCACACGTCTGGCGGCCCAGCAGGGGCGCACGACACCCTGCCTCGACCGGGTGTATATCGCCGTGTTCGCCGCTGATCATGGCGTCGCCGCCCAGGGCGTTTCAGCCTATCCCCAGGCCGTCACTGCCCAGATGCTGGCCAACTTCGCCGGCGGCGGCGCGGCCATTGCGGTGCTGGCGCGGCATCTGGGGGCGAGTCTGGCAATCATTGACGTGGGCACTGTCCACGCCGTCCATCCCATGCCCGGTGTGCTGGATCGGCGGGTGGCCCCCGGTACCGCCGATTTCACCCAAGCCCCCGCCATGACCCCGGCGCAGACCGAAGCTGCCCTGGCGGTCGGGGCTGAATGCATCAATGCAGCCGCTGCCGCCGGGGCCGAGCTGTTCATCGGCGGCGAGATGGGCATCGGCAACACCACCGCCGCCACGGCACTGGGGTGCGCCCTGCTGGAGGAGGCGCCTGCCGCGCTGGTGGGACGCGGCACCGGCGTGGATACGGCGGGGCTGGCACGCAAGTGCGCTGCAGTGACGCAGGCGCTGGCTCGGCATTGCGTGGATGACCGCACACCGTTCGAGATCCTCTGCCGGTTGGGAGGGCTGGAACTGGCCGCACTGGCGGGCGCGTATCTGGCGGCTGCCCAGCAGCGTCTGCCCGTGCTGGTGGATGGATTCATCGCCACTGCCGCCGCGCTCATTGCGGTGCGCCTCAATCCCGGCGTCGCCGACTGGCTGCACTTCGCCCACCGCTCGGCCGAGCCGGGTCATGCGCGGCTGCTTGCGGCGCTGGGTAGCGATGCCCTGCTCGACCTGGATCTGCGGCTGGGGGAAGGCAGCGGAGCGGCCCTGACCCTGCCCCTGTTGCGGGCAGGCTGCATCCTGCACGGGGAAATGGCGACTTTTGCGGCCGCCGGCCTGAGTAGGGCCACAACATGAATTCGCTGATTCATGACTCACCGGCAGGATTTACAGTAGAGTTTTCCATGCGCAGCTCTGGGTAGCGCGAGTGCCCAATTGCGCATACTTGCGGCGTTGGGTCTAGGTGTCGGCCTGGTTCTGCGAAAATATCATCAACATGAATTCTTCAGGACAGGCCGACATTCCCCACACACATTATTACTTCAAGGATGCTCCAGATTTCCTTTCTGTCAGTTTGGAAAAAGTCTGTCCAGAGGCAGATCGGGCAGTCTGGTAACTCTCGTTCCCGGCAAGCTTAAAAGAAGGAGAGATCGGCCAACAGCCATATAGCTATCATTGAATTTCAATGTTGGCTCATGCTCTTCAGAAAGCGGCATTGGAGTCAACAATACACATTGCATCCTAATTAAACGGCTGGCTTCCCTGTATTTTTATTTCAAGCCTTTGCTCATGAAATGCTCCGGGGCGGGTACGGAAGCTGAGCCAGATTCAGTTTGCGCGGGGATGCCGCTTGCCTCGGTTCCGGTGGGCCGCTAGATTGGCTCCATGAGCAACCGAAATTACCGCTGGACCGACCGCATCCTGATGGATTTGCAGCAAGCACTGCGCACGCTGCACGCCGATCCGCATGAGGCCATCGGCCCCCATCCGGATGACGAGATTGCGGAGAGTCTGCTGAGCGCCGA
>JBAUIG010000211.1:0-2154 GCA_049682735.1 Candidatus Macondimonas sp.
TGCGTCATGACCGGCGCCTTGCTGCCGACGGCCTTGTTGCTGCAGCACCTCGCGTTCCCGCTGGAACTGGATTACCTCCATGCCACACGCTACGACGGCGAAATCCAGGGCGCAGCCTTGCGCTGGATCCATGAGCCGCGCGTGTCCTTGATGGGGCGGGTGGTCCTTCTGGTGGATGACATTCTGGACGAAGGCGTCACCCTGCATGCCTTGCAGACCTGGTGCGCGGGACAGGGCGCTGTCGAGCTGCGTACCGCCGTGCTGACCCAGAAATGCCACGACCGCAACCGATTGGACACGCGGGCAGATTACGTCGGGCTGGAGGTGCCGGACCGCTACGTCTTCGGCGCCGGGATGGACTACAAGGGCTATTGGCGCAATGTGCCGGGCATTTATGCGGTGCGCGGGACATGAATGGGAGAACGATGCCACCCGAGATCACCACCGCCGTCATCGGCGGCACCGGGCTCACCCAACTGGAGGGGCTCACGCTTGTTGAGGATCGCACGGTGGAGACGCCCTATGGGCCGCCTTCCTCGCCGCTCCATCTGGGGCTTTATGCCGGCCGGCCCGTGGTGTTTCTGGCCCGCCATGGGCAGGATCACCGCTATCCCCCTCATCTGGTGAATTACCGCGCCAATATCTGGGCGCTGCATCAGTTGGGCATCCGTCAGGTGATCGCGGTCGCGGCCGTGGGCGGTATTCACGCCGAGCTGGGACCGGCGGCCCTGGCGGTTCCCGATCAGATCATCGATTACACCTGGGGACGTGCTCACACCTTCTCCGAGGAAGGGCGGGTGCTGCATGCCGATTGCACCGAACCCTACGATGGCTCGCTACGCGCCGCGCTCATCACGGCGGCGATGCGAGCGCAGGTGGCGGTCATGCCCAATGGAATCTACGCCGTGATGCAGGGACCACGGCTGGAAACGGCCGCGGAAATCTGCAAGCTGCGCGCCGAGGGCTGCACCATGGTGGGCATGACAGCCATGCCCGAGGCCGCGCTGGCGCGAGAACTGGGGCTGGCCTACGCCACGCTCGCCGTATCGGTGAACTGGGCCGCGGGCCTGGGGCCGGCGGGCAGCGACATCCATGGCGACATCGCCGCCAGCCTCAGCGCGGGCATGGACAAGGTCCGCGCCGTGCTGCGGGAAGTGCTGTAGGTCGGCATCAGGCAGAATCTTGATATTCTTCGCAGCAAGTGGAACCCGTTCATACCGCTTTCGCCACGCTGGTCAAGCCGGAAATTCCGGGGTAACGCGGTCTAATCATCCACGACACGGATCTCGGGAAAGACGGATGGCGTGGCGGCCTGGACGAGATGGGCGCTCGCCCGCCGGGCGATGTCGTGGTAGGCCTGGGCCAGCGTCCCACCGGGCTCGGCCACCACCGTGGGGCGGCCGCGGTCGGTCTGCTCGCGGATGCGCAGGTCCAAGGGCAGACTGCCCAGGAGAGGAACGCCATATTGCGCCGCCATGCGTTCGCCGCCGCCATGGCCGAAAATGGGCTCCTCATGGCCGCACCGGGAACAGATGTGGGTGCTCATGTTCTCGATCACCCCCAGCACCGGCACGGAGACCTTTTCAAACATCCGCAAGGCCTTGCGGGCATCCAGCAGTGCAATGTCCTGGGGGGTGGTGACGATCACGGCGCCGCTCAGGGGCACCTGTTGACTCAGCGAAATCTGCACATCCCCGGTGCCCGGCGGCAGGTCGATGATGAGGTAGTTCACGCCACCCCAATCGGTCTGGCGCACCAACTGCGTCAGGGTCTGGGTCACCATGGGGCCGCGCCAGATCATGGGCTGATCCTCGTCCACCAGATAGCCCACCGACATGGTGCGCAGGCCGTAGCGCTCCACCGGCGGCAGCCGGCCGTCCGCCCCCGCCGGGGGCGCCGCGCCGACATAGCCAAGCATACGCGGCTGGCTGGGGCCGTAAAGATCGGCATCGAGCAAGCCCACGCGCGCGCCGTCCGCGGCCAGCGCCAGGGCCAGGTTGACCGCAGTAGTGGACTTGCCCACCCCGCCCTTGCCGGAGGCCACGGCAATGATCCAGTCCACCCCCGGCACAGCCTGGCGAGTGGTGTCCGGCGGCGGCGCTTTCAAGACCATGCTGCCCTGCACGCGGATGTCGACACCGGGCAAGGCCTGGG
>JBAUIG010000212.1:0-4613 GCA_049682735.1 Candidatus Macondimonas sp.
ACAGCAAGGTGACCCGTGAATCCGTCGCGACCATGGACCGGACTCGCAAGCAGGCCCGTCTGAGCTTCAACGGCGTGGACGCCGAGCCGCTGGGCAAGCCCGGTCAGGGCGCTGCGTTGCTGGATGCGATGTCCTACAAGGCCGCGGCCTTGTTCGCCTTCGAGCAGGTCGGTGGCGCACAGGCAGCCATGGAAATGGCGGTTCAGTACGCCAAGGAACGCTATGCCTTTGGCCGGCCGATCGGCTCTTTCCAGGCCATAAAACACCGCATCGCCGACATGTTCGTCAAGGTCGAGACCGCCCGCTCCAGCGCCTACTACGCCGCCTGGGCGCTGGAAAGCGCGCCGGAGAAGCTGCAGCAGGCCGCCAGCGGCGCCCGCGTCATGGGCATCGATGCCTATGCGTTTTCCGCTCAGGAAAACGTCCAGATCCATGGCGGCATCGGGTTCACCTGGGAAGCCAACCCCCATCTGCACATGAAGCGTGCCAAGCATCTGGAAAGCCTGCTTGGCGGCACCATCGTCTGGCGGGAACGGTTGATGCGCAGCCTGGAACAGGCCGCCTGAACGGTCCATCCAGGGATTAGGAATTTTAGGAGGATAGGGAACATGGATTTCAACGATACCCCGCAGGAAGCGGAATTCCGCGCCGAAGTCAGCCAGTGGCTGTCCCAGAATGCCAAGCTGCGCAGCGAGTCGGGCGGCATGATGAGCATGTTCGCAGAAGCCGAGGGCGGCGAACTGCGCGGCGAAGCCGAATGGGAAATGGTCCGCACCGCCCAGGCGTGGCAGCGCAAGAAAGCCGATGCCGGCTGGGGCGTGATCACTTGGCCGAAGAAATTCGGCGGCCGCGGCGGCAACATCATGCAGCAGGTCATCTGGGGCCAGGAAGAGGCCAAGTACGAGACCCCCGCCAACATCTTCATGATCGGCATCGGCATGGCCGGTCCCACCATCATGACCCACGGCACCAACGAGCAGAAGGATCGCTACCTGCAGCCCATGCTGCGCGGCGATGAAGTGTGGTGTCAGTTGTTCAGCGAACCCGGCGCCGGTTCCGACCTGGCTGGCCTGCGCACTCGCGCCGTCAAGGACGGCGACGACTGGGTCATCAACGGCCAGAAGGTCTGGACCTCCGGTGCCCATTACTCCAAATGGGGCATCCTGGTCACCCGCCACGATCCCAGCCTGCCCAAGCACAAGGGCCTGACCTACTTCATCGTCGACATGGAATCGCCGGGCGTCGAAGTCCGTCCGATCCGCCAGATCACCGGCGGCGCCAACTTCAACGAAGTGTTCTTCAACGACGTGCGCATCCCGGACAGCAATCGGCTGGGCGCCGTGGGCCAGGGTTGGGCGGTGTCCATCACCACCCTGATGAACGAGCGCATGAGCATCGGTGGCGGTGGCGGCCTGTTCGGCGGCGACAATGGCCTCGGCAGCATCGTGGCCCTGTTGCGCGAAACCACCCTGGACGGGCGTCCGGCCCTGGAGCACGACGCCGTGCGTCAGAAGATGGCCGAATTCGCTGCCCGCTTCAAGGCGCTGGAGCTGACCGGCTATCGCACCCTGTCGGCCCTGTCGCAGGGCGCCATGCCGGGTTCGGAAAGTTCGGTCATGAAGCTGGCCATGGGTCTGCTGATCCAGGAAATGGCGGCCTTCATCATGGAACTCCAGGGCGCGGCCGGCGTGTTGACCGATCGCCAGGACACCCTGATGGAAGCCATGTGGCAGCAGGCCTATCTGGGCATTCCGGCGATCCGCATCGCCGGCGGCACGGATGAGGTCCAGCGCAATATCATCGGCGAGCGCATCCTCGGCCTGCCGACAGATATCCGCATCGACAAGACCGTGCCATTCAATGAAGTCCCCACCGGACCCAGCAAGAAGGGCTGAACGTCGCTGACTGACGCCATGCCCCGCACTGCTTGAAGGTGCGGGGCATGCTTTTTTTTGCCAGGTCGGTCCCGTTTGACCTTGGTTACACGCATTACCCAAGATTTTTTCAATCCTCAAGGAGAATTGGCCATGGCCAAGCAAGTGCCTCTGGAAGAGGGCTATCTCGTCATTCCCGAAGCCGAGGGCGAACGCCCGCGTTTGTTGGGCTCCTACAGCCCCGAGGCGAAGAAGTATTTCTTTCCTCGCCGCATGCAGTGTCCGTTGACCGAAACACCCGTCGAAGACGTCGAGCTGTCCTCCGAGGGCGTGCTCTACTCCTGGACCTGGGTGCTCATGCCCTTCATGGGCGCGGCCAAGATGGGCGACGGCAAGGCCCACGGCGTGGGTCAGATCGACCTGCCCGAAGGGGTGCGTGTCCAGGCCGTGATCAGCGGCAAGATGGGCGACTGGGAGATCGGCATGCCCATGGGCATGGTGGCCCTGCCCATCAAGAAGAAGGGCGATACGGAAATGTGCAGCTTCGGCTTCGAGCCGATCCGCAAGGGGGAATGAGGAAATGTTGGAAGACGTATACGTCGCCGGCGTGGGGATGCATCCCTTCGGCAAGCATGGCAAGAGCAACAAGGAAATGGCCTACGTGGCCGGCAAGGCTGCACTGAAGGACGCCGGCATCAAGTTCCGCGATGTGGGCGCGCTCTACAACGGCTACATCATGGGCGACATGACCGAAGGCGTGGCCATCGCCAAGGATCTGGGTCTGACCGGCGTGCCAGTGGTCCATGTCGAGAATGCCTCGGCCACGGGCTCCACGGCTTTCCGGGAAGCTTGCCTGCGGGTTGCTTCCGGCCAGGCCGACATCGCCATGGCGCTGGGCTTTGACGACATCGTGCGCATGGGTCAGATGATGATGCAGATGTACATGGCCCAGGGGCCGCGTATCGAAAGCATGGTGCTGCCCGCCGCGTTCTTTGCCATGTGGGCGGTGCGCCGCACGCATGAATACGGCACCTCCCCGGAGATCTATGCCCGCATCGCCGCCAAGAACTGGAATCACGCCCGCTACAACCCCATGGCGCAGCGCCAGTCGGATCACGAGGTGACCATCGAGGAAGTGCTGGCCTCCAAGCCGGTCGCCCATCCCCACACCACCATGATGGCCTGCGCCACCGGTGGCGGCGCGGCCTGCGCCATCGTGACCAACAAGAAATGGGCGAAGAAATTAGCCAACGGCCGGCCACTGGTGCGGGTGCTATCGTCCCAGCTGCAATCCGAGCAGTATGTCGATGGCCACATCTTCATGGGCGCCGTGGTGGGACCGAGTGAACTGACCCGCTCCACCTCGCAGGCCTGTTATGAAGAAGCCGGACTGGGTCCAAAGGACGTCAGCCTGGTGCACGTCCACGACGCCTTCCCCATCGAAGAACTCATGTACTACGAGCTGATGGGCTTCTGCGGCGAGGGCGAGGGCGAGAAACTGGTGCTGGAAGGCGCCACCCAGATCGGTGGGCGGATTCCGTTCTCCACCGACGGCGGCCTCATCGCCCGCGGCCATCCGGGCGGCCCCACGGGTCTGGCTCAGGTGTGGGACGCCACCCAGCAATTGCGCGGTGAATCCGGCAAGCGCCAGGTGGAAGGCGCCCATACGGCCGCGGTACACATGATGGGGGCAGGCTCGGTCTGCGTCATGCACATGCTGCACCGCGAAAACGCCTGATGCGCTGACGGCGGGTCGCTTGCGGTCCGCCTTTCAGTCACCATGAACCCCGGCATTTAACCGGGGTTTTTTCATGCTGTTTTGCCATCCCTTTGCGCTGGAGTTGGGATGGATGCAGTACCATTTGCCCCTTACACAACTCGGGTCATGAATGTGTTCACCGGTGCTCGCAAACGGGCCGAACACAACCGAACGATCTTGATCGCCAGAAGTAGAGTCAGAATCCTGGATCGGATGACCGTGCTTTAAATTCTTGGGGTATCTCAAAGAATCATGATGAGTCTCGACGCATGCCCCTGGTGTGGCCAGGATCAGTTGTACCGGCAGTACCATGACACCGAGTGGGGCGTTCCGGTTCATGCGGACCGCACGCTGTTTGAGTTCCTGATTCTGGAAGGCGCGCAGGCGGGATTAAGCTGGCTGACGGTGCTGCGCAAGCGGCCGCATTACCGGCGCCTGTTCGCGGACTTCGACGCCGAACAGGTGGCGCGTTTTGATACGGCGCGCGTCGAGGCGCTGTTGCTGGATCCGGGCATCGTCCGCAACCGACTGAAAGTCCAGGCAGCGGTGAGCAATGCCCAGGCCTTCCTCGCCGTACAGGAGGCATTCGGCAGTTTCGATCGCTATATCTGGGACTTCGTGGACGGGCGTCCGATCGTCAACCACTTCGAGCGCCTGGATCAGCTGCCGGCGGTCACGCCGCTCGCCGAAACCCTCAGCCGCGATTTGAAGCGGCGCGGTTTCCGCTTCGTCGGCCCGACCATCGTCTACGCCCACATGCAGGCCACAGGTATGGTCAATGCTCATCTCGTCGATTGTCCACGCCACGCCGCCTGCGCCGCGCTCGCATGATGCCGGCACCAGGCTGGTGGGACGCCGATTGAGGTTCAGGCGCGCAGCCGCAGGATGCGGCGGGCACCATTCAGAACCACCAGGGCAATCAACGTCCCGATGATGAGATCCGGGATATTCGACCCGGTCCAGGCGACAAGGGCGCCGGC
>JBAUIG010000213.1:0-3170 GCA_049682735.1 Candidatus Macondimonas sp.
CGCCCTGGAAGCGGCGGCCGCGCGCTTGCGCGACTATGCGGCGCACCAGCGGCTCGCCTCCTGGCGTTACACCGACACGCTGGGCAATGTGCTGGGACAGGAAGTGCGTCCGCTGGATCGGGTGGGCGTTTACGTTCCCGGCGGCAAGGCGGCCTACCCTTCCTCGGTGCTGATGAATGTGATTCCGGCGCAGGTCGCCGGCGTGCCGGAGATCATCCTGTGCGTGCCCACTCCCGGCGGCCAGCGCAATGACCTGGTGCTGGCGGCGGCGGCCATCACGGGTGTGGATCGCGTGTTCGCGGTGGGCGGCGCCCAGGCCGTGGGCGCCCTGGCCTATGGAACCGAGACCGTGCCGCGTGTCGACAAGATCGTCGGGCCCGGCAACCGTTATGTCGCCACCGCCAAGCGCCTGGTGTTCGGCCAGGTCGGCATCGATATGGTGGCCGGACCGTCTGAAATTCTGATCATCTGCGATGGACAGACCAATCCGGATTGGATCGTGCTCGATCTGTTTTCCCAGGCCGAACACGACGAGGATGCGCAGGCGGTGCTGGTGAGCCCAGATGGCGCCTTCCTGGAGCGCGTTGCAGAGCGCATCGCGGCGCGCTTGCCCGGTCAGCCGCGCCGGGAGATCATCACCCGCGCCCTGGCCCGGCGGGGGGCGCTGATCGAGACGCGCGATTTGGCCGAGGCGGCGGAGATCGCCAACCGTCTGGCGCCCGAGCATCTTGAGCTGTCGGTTGCGGATCCCGAGGCCCTGCTGCCTCTGATCCGCCATGCAGGCGCCATCTTTCTCGGGCGCCACACGCCCGAAGCCATTGGCGATTATTGCGCAGGACCCAACCATGTCCTGCCCACGGCCGGCACCGCCCGGTTCTTTTCGCCGCTGGGGGTCTACGATTTCCAGAAGCGCAGCAGCCTGATCCAGTGCAGCCCGGCAGGCGGGGCCGCGCTGGGGCAGTTGGCGGCCTTGCTCGCCCGCGGCGAGGGCCTGGAGGCGCACGCGCAGTCGGCTGCGGCTCGAGCGAGCGACCCATGAACCAGGACGATGCTGCCCTGAATCGGGTCCAGCGTTGGGTGCGCGAGGATATTCAGACCCTGGCGGCCTATGCCGTGCCGCACGCAGCCGGCCTGATCAAGCTCGACGCCATGGAAAATCCCTACGACTGGCCGCCCGAACTGATTCAGCCTTGGCTGGCGGCGGTCGCCGGGGCTGCACTGAACCGCTATCCCGATCCCGGATCACGCGCCTTGCTGCCCGTACTGCGCACGGCACTGGGCATCCCGGACGCGGCTGAGGTGCTGCTGGGCAACGGATCGGATGAGCTGATCCAGATGCTGATCCTGGCGGTGGCGCGACCCGGCGCCGTGGTGCTTGCTCCCGAGCCGACCTTTGTCATGTACCGCCTCATTGCCCACTGGCTGGGGGTGCGGTTTGTGGGCGTGCCCCTGCGGGCGGATGATTTTGGCCTGGATCGCGCGGCGATGCTGGCGGCCATTGCCCAGCATCAGCCGGCGCTGGTGTTTCTGGCCTGTCCCAACAATCCCACCGGCAATCTTTTCGATCGGGATGATGTGCTGGCCATCCTGGATGCGACGCCCGGCGCGGTGGTGGTGGACGAGGCCTATGCGCCGTTCACCGCGGCCAGTTTCCTGGATCAGGTGGGTTCGCGTCCGGAACTGCTGGTGATGCGTACCTTGTCCAAGGCTGGATTGGCCGGACTGCGGCTGGGGATTCTGGCTGGTCCCGCCGCCTGGATTGCGCAGATCGATAAGGTGCGACTGCCCTACAACATCAATGTATTGACGCAGATCACGGCCGAGGTGGCATTGCGTTATCCTGCCGTGTGGCAGGATCAGGCGGCTGCGATCCGCGCCGAGCGGGCCACTCTGGCGGCCCGACTGGCGACGTTGCCGGGGGTGATGGTCTATCCTTCCGAGGCGAATTTCCTGTTGTTCCGTGTGCCGGCGGGGCACGCCGCCGCCATTCATGAGGCATTGCGCCACGGCGGTGTGCTGATCAAGTCCTTGGACGGGGGGCATCCGACTTTGAATGACTGCCTGCGGGTCACGGTCGGCAAACCCGCAGAGAATGCAAGCTTCCTTGACGTTCTGACCCGTAGCCTGATGTCTTTGCGGGGCATTGCAGGCAAGTAGGCAATGAAGACACGCGGGTGTAAAATCCCGCTCGCATTTTGCCCGCTTGGGCGGGTTAATTACGGGTTGATGGGGACGCGCTCTAGCGCCCGCCCCGGCATCCCATGCCAGACATGCTGTTAGGAGAATCCCGGGAATGAGCAATGATGGGGGTGTCGATACCAGTCGACGACGCTTTCTGACCGTGGCCACGGCCGCGGTGGGTGGCGTCGGTGCGGTCTTCGGAGCCTATCCCTTCCTCGCCGCCATGCAGCCCAGCGCCCGCGCTGAAGCGGCTGGCGCGCCGGTGGAAGTGGATATCAGCAAACTGGAGCCCGGCGCTCGCCTCACGGTCGAGTGGCGGGGCAAACCGGTATGGGTCGTGCGGCGTACACCGGAAATGTTGTCCAAACTGACGGGACTGGGGAGCGAACTGCGCGATCCCAATTCCGACCAGGATCAGCAGCCGACCTATGCCAAGAATACCTATCGCTCCATCAAGCCGGAGATTCTTGTATTGGTCGGGATATGCACCCATCTCGGTTGCTCCCCGACTTACCGGCCGGAGCCGGGTGCCGGCGATCTGGGAAGCAACTGGCCGGGTGGTTTCTTCTGTCCTTGCCATGGCTCACGCTTCGACATGGCGGGACGGGTGTTCGCCGGTGTCCCCGCCCCCCTCAACATGGCGGTGCCACCCTATCGCTTTGCGGGCGAAACTCGGGTGGTGATCGGCGATGACAAAGGAGCGGCCTGATGCGCAGTGTGATGAGCAATGCCCGTGAGCTGATGCTGTGGGGCCTGGATTGGGTCGATAGCCGTTTTCCGCTTACCAAGATGTGGAAGGCACAGGCATCCGAATATTACGCGCCCAAGAACTTCAATTTCTGGTACTACTTTGGCAGTCTGGCCCTGCTGGTGCTGGTCAACCAATTGCTCACCGGCATCTGGCTGACCATGAACTACAAGCCCAGCGCCCAGGACGCTTTTGCCTCCGTCGAATACATCATGCGTGATGTGGACTGGGGCTGGCTCAT
>JBAUIG010000214.1:0-6925 GCA_049682735.1 Candidatus Macondimonas sp.
GTCCTTGCCGGACCGGTACTGGGCCAGCTGGGCCGGATTGTCGGCCAGGATCTGATCGATCATGGCTTCGATGGCGCCGGTGTCGGTGATCTGGCGCAGGCCCAGCCGGTCGATTATGGCATCGGCCTCGCCGCCCTCGGTCCAGAGCACTTCGAACACCTGCTTGGCGAGTTTGCCGGAGATGGTCTGGTCGCTGATGCGCACCAGCATGCCGGCCAGTTGCGCGCTGCTCACCCGGCTGTGGGTAATCTCCAATCCATCTTCGTTGAGCCGGGCCGCCAGCTCGCCCATCACCCAGTTGGCCGCCAACTTGGCATCCGCGGGCGCCTGGGTGACCAGTTGTTCATAGTAGTCGGCCTGCTCGCGGGTCGTGGTCAGCACGGCGGCGTCGTAATCCGTCAGGCCGTACTGGCTGACGAAGCGGGCGCGCCGGGCATCGGGCAGCTCCGGCAGGGTGGCGCGCACGGTGCTGATGAAGGCTGGCTCGATCATCAGCGGCAGCAGATCCGGGTCGGGGAAGTAACGGTAATCGTTGGCTTCCTCCTTGCTGCGCATGGTGCGGGTCTCATCCTTCACCGAATCGTACAGTCGCGTTTCCTGCACGATCTGGCCGCCGCTTTCGAGCACGTCGATCTGGCGCTCGACCTCGAAATTGATGGCGCGCTCCACGAAACGGAAGGAGTTGAGATTCTTGATCTCGCAGCGGGTGCCCAGACGGCTTGCGCCGCGCGGGCGTACCGAGACGTTGGCGTCGCAGCGGAACGAGCCTTCCTGCATGTTGCCGTCGCAGATTTCGAGATAACGCACCAGGGCGTGCAGCTTTTTCATGTAGGCGACCGCTTCCTTGGCCGAACGCATGTCCGGCTCGGAGACGATTTCCAGCAAGGGCGTGCCGGCGCGGTTGAGATCGATGCCGGTCAGACCATGGAAATCCTCATGCAGGCTCTTGCCGGCGTCCTCTTCCAGATGGGCGCGGGTGATGCCCACGCGTTTGTGGCCGCCGTCCTCCAGGTCGATATCCAGATGACCGCCACTCACCACCGGCAGCTCGAACTGGCTGATCTGGTAGCCCTTGGGCAGGTCGGGGTAGAAGTAGTTCTTGCGTGCAAACACCGAGCGCGGCGCGATCTGCGCGTCCACCGCCAGACCGAATTTGACGGCCATGCGCACCGCCGCCTCGTTGAGCACGGGCAAGGTCCCCGGATAGCCCAGGTCGATGGCGCAGGCCTGGGTGTTGGGCGCGGCGCCATAGCGGATGGCGGCGCCGGAGAAAATCTTGCTTGTTGTGGCGAGCTGGGCGTGGATTTCCAGCCCGATCACGACTTCCCATTCCATTGCGCGGTTCCTCGAAGCTCGGGACGGTCAGGCGAAGGCGGGCGGCAACTGCCGGTGCCAGTCGGTTTCCCGCTGGAACTGGTGCGCCACGTTGAGCAGCCGGCCTTCCGAGAAGTGGGGGCCGATGAGCTGCATACCCACCGGCAGGCCATCCACGAAGCCGGCCGGCAACGACAGTCCGGGCAGGCCGGCCAGGTTGACGGCGATGGTATTGATGTCCGACAGGTACATCTTCACCGGGTCGTCGGTCTTCTCGCCCAGCCGGAACGCCACCTCGGGGGCGGTCGGGCCCACCAGCACATCCACCGTCTCGAAGACGCGGCGGAAATCTTCGGTGATCAGGCGCCGGCAGCGCTGGGCCTTGAGGTAGTAGGCATCGTAATAGCCGGCCGAGAGCACGTAGGTGCCGATCATGATGCGGCGCTTGACCTCGTTGCCGAAGCCCTCGGCCCGGCTGCGCTTGTAGAGATCTTCCAGATTGGCGGGTTGTTCGCAGCGGTGGCCGTAGCGCACGCCGTCGAAGCGCGACAGGTTGGAAGAGGCTTCCGCCGGGGCGAGGGTGTAGTAGGTCGGCACCGACAGTCCCAGGTTGGGCAGATGGACCGGATGCACGGTCGCGCCCAGGTCCTTGAGCGCCGCCAGGGCCGTTTCCACGGCAGTGGCCACCGCCGGCTCCAGGCCTGCGCCAAAGAATTCCGCCGGTACGCCGACGCGCAACCCGGCCAGTGATTGCTCCAGTCCTGCGCTGTAGGCCGGCACCGGGCGGTCCACGCTGGTGGAATCGCGGGGATCGAATCCCGCCATCAGCTCCAGCAACAGGGCGCAGTCGCGGGCATCGCGGCCAAACACCCCGGCCTGATCGAGGCTGGAAGCGAAGGCGATCATGCCCCAGCGCGATACCCGGCCGTAGGTGGGTTTGAGGCCGGTGATGCCGCACAGCGCCGCCGGCTGGCGGATGGATCCGCCGGTGTCCGAACCGGTGGCCAGCGGCGCCAGACGGGCTGCCACGGCCGCCGCCGAACCGCCGGAGGAACCGCCGGGCACCCGCGCGGTGTCCCAGGGATTGCGGACCGGGCCGAAATAGCTGGTTTCGTTGGAGGACCCCATGGCAAATTCGTCCATGTTGGACTTGCCCAGGGTCACGAGACCCGCGGCAGCGCAGCGCGCGACGATGGTGGCATCGAAATGCGGCACGAAGCGCTCCAGCATGCGCGAGCCGCAGGTGGTGCGCTGATCCTGGGTGAGGAAGATGTCCTTGTGGATGATGGGGATGCCGGTCAGGGGGCCGCAACCGCCCTGGCGCCGGCGTGCATCGGCCGCGCGCGCCTGCGCCAGCGCCCGTTCGGGGTCGACGGTGATCAGGCTGTTGAGCTGGGTGTCGAATCGCGCAATGCGATCCAGAAACACCTGCGCCAGCTCTTCGCTGGTGCATTGACCCTCGGTCAGGGCCGAGGCCATTTCGGCGACAGACAGGCTATGCATGCAAACTCCCGACGGGATAGTCGTGACGGTTATTCGATGACCTTGGGCACCAGGAACAGGCCTGCTTCGGCCGCCGGCGCCTGGGCCAGGCAGGCCTCGCGCACGTCGGGCTCGGTGACGGCATCGGGCCGCAGGCGCTGGGCGACATCCAGCGGATGGGCCATTTCGGTGATGCCGGTGGTATCGGCGGCGTTGATCTGGGCCAGCAGATCCAGCGAGCGGGACAGGACCTGGGTGTAGGCTTCCAGTTCCGGCTCATCGACCGCCAGGCGCGCCAGATGGGCGATCCCGCGTACCGTTTCGATGGTGAACGACATGACACACTCCCCGACACAACGGATTAGGGCGCAATAGTGGCCTGCGCCCCCAGTGCGCGCAGTTTACACACAACCGGCCAGGGTTGTGCCCGGGCCTTGCCCGAACTGCGGCGCATTGCTAGAGTCTGCCATTTTAACAGCTTCCCGCCATAACCCGGCTCATACGGACCTAAGAACCTTCATGTTGAAACTCAAAGGGCTTCGGGGATTTTTCTCCAACGATCTGTCCATTGATCTGGGGACAGCCAACACGCTGATCTATGCCCGCGGCAAGGGCATCGTCCTCGATGAGCCCTCCGTGGTGGCCATCCGCGACGACGGCAATGGCCGCGGCAAGACCATCGAGGCAGTGGGCACCGCCGCCAAGGCCATGGTGGGCCGCACCCCCGGCCACATCACCGCCATCCGGCCGCTGAAGGAAGGCGTCATTGCCGACTTCACTGCCACCGAGAAGATGCTCCAGCACTTCATCCGCAAGGTGCACGATTCGCCCTATTTCCGCCCCAGCCCGCGCGTGCTGGTGTGCGTGCCCTACGGCGCGACCCAGGTCGAGCGGCGCGCCATCAAGGAATCGGCTGCCGGTGCCGGCGCGCGTCGGGTTTACCTGATCGAGGAGCCGGTCGCCGCCGCCATGGGGGCCGGCATCCCGGTGCACGAGGCGCGCGGATCGATGGTGCTGGATGTGGGCGGCGGCACCTCCGAGGTGGCGGTGATGTCCCTGAATGGCATCGTCTATGCCGCCTCGGTTCGGGTGGGTGGCGACAAGTTCGACGAGGCCATCATCAACTACGTGCGCCGCAACTATGGCACCCTGATCGGCGAATCCACCGCCGAGCGCATCAAGCGCGAGATCGGTTCGGCGTTTCCGGCCAAGGAAGTGCGCGAGATCGAGATCAAGGGACGCCATTTGTCCGAGGGCGTGCCGCGCAGCTTTACCCTCAACAGCAACGAGATCCTGGAATCCCTGCAGGAACCGCTGAGCGCCATCGTCCGCGCGGTCAAGACGGCGCTGGAGCAGACCCCGCCGGAGCTGGCCTCCGATGTCGCCGAACGCGGCATCGTGCTCACCGGCGGTGGCAGTCTGCTGCGTGATCTGGAACGCTTGTTGATGGAAGAAACGGGCATCCCGGTGGTGCTGGCGGATGATCCCCTCACCTGCGTGGCGCGTGGTGGTGGCCGGGTGCTGGAACTCATCGACGAACACGGGGTCGATCTGTTCGCTTTGGATTGAATGGATTTTTTTGCCATGGCCTGCCCCACGGGTAGCCGGCACGCCGCGCCACGGGGGGCAAGGCCATCAAACCGCTGTTCCTCAAGACCCGCGCCCTGAACCTGCGGCTGGTGTTGTTCGTCGTTGCCGCCATCGCCCTGATCCTGTATGACTCCGGACAGACTGAGCCGAAGCGGCTGCGCCTGGTCTTGGGGACGTTGGTCTATCCCGTGCAGCTCGCGGTGGATGTGCCGTTGCGCCTGGGCCGCGAATTTCTGGAGAACGTCAGCAGCCGCCGCACCCTGGGCGCGGAGAATGCGGCGCTCAGGACCCGAGTGGTCTTCTTGGAGGCCCAGATCCAGAAACTGGCCGTACTGCAGGCTGAAAACAGCCGCCTGCGCGAGCTGCTGCAGTCCTCCAGCCGCCTGGATGACCGCTTGTCCATTGCCGAGATCCTGTCCATGGACCTGGACCCCTATCGCCAGCGCCTCATGCTCAACCGCGGTCTCGTTCATCAGGTGCATGTGGGCCAGCCCATCATCGATGCCCACGGCGTCATGGGCCAGATTACCCACGTCGGCCTGAACACATCCACGGCCTTGCTGATCACCGATGCCAATCACTCGTTGCCGGTCGAGGTCAACCGCAATGGCCTGCGCACGGTGGCCCAAGGCACGGGAGAGGGCCGCTGGATCGTGCTGCCCTATCTGCCGCGTAATGCGGATATTCGGGAAGGTGATCTGTTGGCCACCTCTGGACTGGGGGGGCGCTTTCCGCGCGGCTATCCGGTGGCCGTGGTACGGACAGTGGATCGCCAGGGCGAAGGGCGTTTCGCACGTGTGCGGGCAGAGGTCACCGCCCAGGTGGATCGCAGTCGCGAAGTCCTCCTGGTCTGGGATCACCCGCCGCTTGATAGCCCGCCGCCCGCCGAAAATAGCGAGGGGCTACCCTGATGTGGACGCGTTGGACCGTGGTCGGGGGCTGCTTTTTCATTGCCCTGATGCTGACGTTTGTGCCGCTCCCCGCCTGGGCGGTTGAACTGCGACCTCATTGGGTCGCCCTGGTGCTGGTTTACTGGATCATGGCGCTGCCTGAGCGGATCAGCCTGGGCACTGCCTGGAGCCTGGGGCTCCTGGTGGACGCCTGCCGAGGCGATGTCCTTGGTGTTCAGGCACTGAGCCTGACCCTGGCGGCCTACCCCGTGGCGCGATTTCATCTGCAGCTGCGGGCGTTTCCCGTGTGGCAGCAAAGTTTGCTGCTGATTCCCGTGCTGGCCATTGCGGCCTTCCCGGCATTCTGGCTGGCCGGCATGGGCAACCGGGGAAACCCCAGCTTTCCCTGGCCGGGCCTGCTGACCAGTGCCTTGATCTGGCCCTGGATTTTTGCCGTGCTGCGCCATCTGCGGCGTCGCTTCGGTTTGGCGTGAGGCTTCCCATGCGTCGGCGCTGGCGGTCGGGTCACCCGGTCCGGCTGCACAATCCGGAACTCGAACGGCGGTTGATCCGCAGTCGTATGATCCTGGCTCTGGTGCTGGCAGGGCTGATGCTGGTCGGACTGTGCCTGCGGCTCTATGAGTTGCAGGTGCAGCATCATGCGCATTTCGTCACTCTCTCGCAGGACAACCGGGTGCGGCTACGCCCCCTGCCGCCGCAGCGCGGCCTGATCTACGATCGCAATGGCATCCTGTTGGCGGAGAATCTGCCATCCTTCCGCCTGGAAATCATCCCCGAGGATGTGCCGGATCTGCCCCAGACGCTGGATCGGCTGTCGCAGCTCATCGCAATCAGCCCCAAGGACCGCGAGCGTTTCGAACGCGAGCGCCGGCGCAGCCGGCCATTCGATGGCGTGGCCCTGCGTTACCGGCTGACCGACGAGGAAGTCGCGCGGCTCGCGATTGACCGCATTCATTTCCCCGGCGTGGATATCCGCGCCGACCTCACCCGCCATTATCCCTTCGGCGCCAGCACTGCCCAGGTGATTGGCTACGTGGGGGCGGTGGACGAGCGGGACCTGCGCAATGGGGCGGCAGGCATCTATGCCGGCATCACCGAAGCCGGTCGCAATGGGGTGGAGCGTTCCTACGAAGCCGAGTTGCGCGGGGTGACCGGCTATGAGCAGGTGGAGGTCAATGCCCAGGGGCGCACGATCCGGGTGCTGGAAACCCATCCGCCTACCGCGGGACAGAATCTTTACCTGAGTCTGGATATTCGCCTGCAGCAGGCCGCAGAGGCGATCCTGGCAGGACGTCGCGGGGCGATCGTGGCGATTGCCCCGGACAGCGGCGAAATCCTCGCCATGGTCAGCCAGCCGTCTTTTGATGCCAACCTGTTCGTCGGCGGGATTTCCTCCGAAAATTATCGCGCGCTCAATACCGATCCGGGCCGTCCCCTCTTCAACCGCGCTATCCTGGGTCAGTATCCACCCGGTTCCACGGTCAAGCCGCTGCTCGGGGTGGCCGATCTGGCCAGTGGCCAGCCGCTGGGAGCGGGCGGGGTGTATTGCCCAGGGTACGTGAAGCTGCCCAATATCGAGCGCCGCTACCGGGACTGGAAACGCAGTGGCCATGGCCAGACCAATCTGC
>JBAUIG010000215.1:0-1702 GCA_049682735.1 Candidatus Macondimonas sp.
TCGCCAAGGGTGGCAAGGTTGGGCTGTTCGGGGGCGCCGGGGTCGGCAAGACCGTCAACATGCTGGAGCTGATCAATAACATCGCCAAGGAGCACAGCGGCTTGTCGGTGTTCGCCGGTGTCGGTGAGCGTACCCGCGAAGGCAACGACTTCTACCACGAAATGGCCGAATCCGGCGTTATCGACCTGAAGAACCTGCCCGAGTCCAAGGTGGCCATGGTGTACGGCCAGATGAACGAGCCGCCGGGCAATCGTCTGCGCGTGGCATTGACCGGGCTGACCATGGCGGAATACTTCCGCGATGAAGGCCGCGATATCCTGTTCTTCGTCGACAACATCTATCGCTACACCCTGGCCGGTACCGAAGTATCTGCGCTGCTGGGCCGCATGCCATCCGCTGTGGGCTACCAGCCGACGCTGGCCGAGGAAATGGGGCGCCTGCAGGAACGTATCACATCGACCAAAACCGGTTCGATCACTTCCATCCAGGCGGTGTATGTGCCGGCGGACGACCTGACCGATCCCTCTCCTGCGACCACGTTTGCGCATTTGGATGCGACCGTGGTGCTGTCGCGTCAGATCGCCGAGCTGGGCATCTATCCCGCTGTGGACCCGTTGGACTCTACCAGCCGTCAGTTGGATCCCCTGGTGGTGGGCGAGGAGCACTACAACACCGCCCGCGGTGTGCAGACTGTGTTGCAGCGCTACAAGGAACTGCGCGACATCATCGCCATTCTGGGCATGGATGAGCTGTCCGAAGAAGACAAGCTGACCGTGTCCCGTGCCCGCAAGATTCAGCGCTTCCTGTCGCAGCCCTTCCATGTGGCCGAAGTCTTCACCGGCTCGCCGGGCAAGTATGTGTCCCTGAAGGACACGATCCGCAGCTTCAAGGGCATCCTGGGCGGCGAGTATGACAGCCTGCCCGAACAGGCCTTCTACATGGTCGGTAGCATCGAGGAAGCGGTGGAGAAGGCCAAGCGCCTGTGACCCATTGCGGGAGTGAGCTGAGATGAGCCAGATCGACGTCGATATCGTCAGCGCCGAAGGGGAGATTTTCTCCGGCAGCGCAAGCATGGTCTTCGCGCCAGCCGTGGAGGGGGATGTGGGCATTGCGCCCCGCCATGCCCCCCTGCTGACCAAGCTGCGTGCGGGAGAGGTGCGAGTGCGGGATGAGCAGGGACAGGATGCACATTACTTTGTGTCCGGCGGCATTCTGGAGGTACAACCTTTCAAGGTGACGGTGCTGGCCGATGCCGCGTTGCGCGCCAAGGATCTGGACGAGGCCGCGGCGCTGGAAGCCAAACGTCGCGCCGAGGACGCCTTGAGCCAGCGTCGCTCCGACATCGATTATGCCCATGCCCAGGCCGAGCTGGCGGAAGCAATGGCCAAGCTGCAGATGCTGGAGCGGCTGCGCAAGATCCGTAGCTGAATCCGGGGTCGAATCTTGATTGAAAAAAGCCCGCGCATGCGGGCTTTTTGCTATAGAAAAATGATAGACCGAGAAAAAGAGGGTTGGCGATGCGTCTCTTCGCCAACCCACCAGGTCATTTACGGGATAACAGGGGGGTCCAGCCAAGCGAGAAGCCCCGCGTGCGATTCCAGCCCAGATTGTCGACGGTGATGCCGTAACCCAACCAGGTGCCGCTGGCATCAATATCCAGCAGACAGCCCTTGCTGAAGGACATCGTATTGGTCGTGTGTCC
>JBAUIG010000216.1:0-1652 GCA_049682735.1 Candidatus Macondimonas sp.
GGATGAAGTGATCAGGACGCCCAACAGCAGGGCATGTCCAGCCAAGGCCGCGAGCAGGGCGCGCGCGACCGGGCTGGATCTGCAGCGGGGCGCCTGGGTGGTCACGGCGTCCGATAGGCGAGGGTGAGATAGCCCGTCCGATCGGGCTGCACATAAGTGGCCGCGGTTTCGTAATCGCGGTCCAGCACGTTCTCGATGCGCGCCAGCAGCGCCCATTGCGGGGTCATCTGCCATTCGGCGCGCAGGTCGAGACGGCCATAGCCCGCCAAGAGCACCTTGTTGGCGGTGTCGTCATAGCGGCCATCCTGGGCCAGGAGCGTTGCGCCCAGCCGATAGGCACCGAAGGTCCGGTCCAGTTCCAGGCGGGAGGTCAAGTCGGCGCGGCGCGGCAGCTCGGCGCCGGTTGCGCGGTTTTCGGTGTCCAGCGCGGTCAGGGCGGCGTAGCCACGCCAGTTGCCCACCCGGTATTCCACACTGCTTTCGGCGCCCTGGATGCGGGCGCGATCAATGTTGTTGACGGTGTTGTTGGCGGCATCGAACACGATCAGATCGTCGATGTCGTTGTGGAACATGCTGGCGCTCAGGGTGAAGGGGGCGAAGTCATAGCGCAGGCCGAGTTCGGCGTTGCGCGCGGTTTCGGGCTGCAGATCCGGATTTCCGGCGTAGAAGCCATCGTTGGGGTAATACAGGTCATTGAAGGTGGGTGCCTTGTAGGCCGTGCCATAACTGGCGGTCAGACGCAGATCGTCGCGCAGTGCCACGCCCCAGGTGGCATTGCCGGTGGTCTCGCTGCCGAAGGCCTGATTGTCGTCGCGGCGCAGGCCGAGGATGAACTGATGCCGTCCCAGCGCGATCTGATCCTGAGCGAAGACGGCCCAGTTGTTGCGGGTGTCTTCCGTGAAGGCCGTGGTGCTGTCGACAGTGTCGCGCCAGCCGTCCAGGCCCAGGGTGAGCAGTTGCCGGCCAGGCAGGCTGAGGTCGTTCTGCCAGCTTGCGCTGCTGCGCCGCGTGTCGAAGGTGGAAAAATCGGCGCCGTCGATCAGGTTGTCGGCCTCGTCGCGGCTTTCGCCCAGTGCGATCCGGCTGTACCAACCCGCGCTGATTTCGCCACCCAGATGGGCGCTCAGCACTTGCTGAACAAAATCGGTGCGGTTGGGGAAGCCGTCATAGTCGGTGCGGCCTTGGGCGCGCAGGGCCTGGGCGCCGAGTTCGGCGCCATTGGCCAGGCGGTGGTTCACACCGAGGTTCACAGCGGTATTGCGATAGCGGTCATCATCGGGCTCGATCGGGCTGGGACCGAAGCTGCCAACTGCGCCGTCCTGCTGGACATCGTAGCCATCGCTGGTGAGGCCGGACACCGTGAGGTAGTAGCGGGTATCGCCCACCTCTCCTCTTGCTGCGGCGCGCCCGCTCCAGGTACCGAAACTGCCACCGGTGGCGCTGGCCTGCCAGCCGCTGCCCGCACCGGGACGGGTGAAGATCTGAATGACGCCGCCAATAGCATCGGCGCCATAGAGGCTGGCGCGGGGGCCACGCACGATCTCGATGCGCTCGATCTGGTCGGTGGGGATCAGTTCCAGCGCCGCCGTGCCGGTGGTTGCCGAGCCCACCCTTATGCCGTCGATCAACACCAGCGTCTGGCCGGGATTGGT
>JBAUIG010000217.1:0-10033 GCA_049682735.1 Candidatus Macondimonas sp.
TGGCCTCCCCCACCGCCTGGCGCAGTTCCACGGCGCTGATCGCCACCGTTCCCAGCTTGCCCACCACCCAGCTGGCCGCCACGTTGGCCAGGGCCGCAGCCGCCGGCCACTCCAGTCCCCGAGCGCGAGCAGCGGCCAGCACGGCAATTACGGTATCGCCCGCACCGGTCACATCGAACACCTCCCGGGCCTGGGCCGGCAGGTGTACGTGGCTGGTCACCGCATCGAACAGACTAATCCCCTGTTCGCTGCGGGTGATCACCAGACGGTCCAGCTCCAGCTTGCGGCACCAGGCGTTGCCCGCCTGTATCAGATCGGCAGATGTTGGACACGGTCCGGCCACCGCCAGAAATTCACCCAGGTTGGGGGTCAGGGCGCTGGCGCCACGGTAGCGGTTGAAATCGGTTCCCTTGGGGTCCACCAGGACAGGAATCCGGGCGGCCCGGGCCGCACCAATCAGCGTCTGGACATGGCCCAGAGTGCCCTTGCCGTAATCGGACAGCACCACCACATCGACCCCTTCGAGGTGAGCGGCAAAGGACTCAGCCAGCCTTGCCGCTGCCTGATTGGGAAAAAGTTCTTCAAAATCCAGCCGCAACAGTTGCTGGTGGCGGCTCATCACACGCAATTTGGTGATGGTCGGCAGACCGGGCACCGCCAACAAATGAGCGGCCACGCCGGCCGTCTCCAGCAGTGCACATAAGGCATGCGCCGCATCATCCTCCCCGCACAGGGCCAGGAGACGGGTTTCAACGCCAAGGGCTGCGAGATTCACCGCCACGTTACCGGCGCCACCGGGCCGCTCTTCCCGGCCGTCCACCCGCACAATGGGAACGGGGGCTTCCGGTGAAATGCGGGCAGTGTCGCCATGCCAGTAGCGATCGAGCATCACATCGCCTGCCACAAGCACCTTTAAGCCTTTAAAATCAGGGGTCTGTATCGACATGCCGGGCCTGCTCAAAAACCTGGCTGGATCATAGCACGAGCGCATGAAAGCTTTGTTAGACTGAGGTTTTAATATGGATTTCCCCATGGAGCAGCTGCCGCGCAGACTCCTGCATCCTCGTCACTGGCCCACGTGGCTGCTGATGGGGGGGTTATGGATCGTGGCCCATCTTCCCTATCAAATGCAGATGAGGCTTGGCCGCATGGTGGGGCGCTTGACTGCGCATCTCGTCCGAAACCGGCGTCACGTGGCCGCATGCAATCTGGCGCTGTGTTTCCCTGAACTGGATGCCACGCAGCGCGCCGACCTGCTCCGGGCGCATTTCGCATCGCTGGGGATGGGCGTGATCGAACTGCCCCTGTCCTGGTGGGCGCCGCAATCCCGGCTCGAAGAGCGCCTGCGACTGGAAGGATTGGAGCACCTCAAGGCCGTGCAGGCGCGTGGCCAAGGCGCCATCCTGTTAAGCGGTCATTTTACTTCGATCGACGTGTGCGGGCGCCTGTTCGCGCCCCATGCCGATGTGGATATCCTCTTCCGCACCCAGGCCAACCCCGTCATAGAGTATTTTCTCGGCGGCTATCGCAGGCAACGCTTCCGCCATACCATCGAGCGCCATGATATCCGGGCCATGGTGCGGGCACTGCGCCAGGGCCGCACCATCTGGTATGCGCCCGACCAGAATTATCGCGGCAGCAACAGCGCACTGGTTCCATTCTTCGGCCATCCCGCCCCCACCAACACCGGGACCGCACGCCTGGCCCGTATGACCGGGGCTGCCGTCCTGCCGTTTTCCATGGAGCGGCAATTGGAAACGGGAACCTATCTCATCCGCATCGACCCGCCGCTGGCAGATTTCCCCAGCGATGATCCGATTGCCGACACCCAGCGTCAGAACGAAATTCTGGAAGCGCAGATCCGACGTTGCCCGGCGCAGTATTTCTGGGTGCATGAACGCTTCAAAAAGCGGCCGCTGCCATTGCCGGATGTCTACGCGCGGGATTTCTCGCCGCCGTAACCCGCCAACAGGCGATCCCAGTCGGCAGCGCTGAAGGTCACACCGGGGCGGCACGCGCGCATCTTGAGCAGTGAGCGATGCAAGCGCTTCAGGTTGGCGCGCTGCCAATGGGATCGGGGAGGACGACGTCGGCCCTGATCAAAATCCAGCAGAAAGACCCGTTGTTCCTCATCCACCAGGATGTTGTCCAGATTCAGGTCGGCATGATAGACGCCGGCTCGGTGAAACCGACTGATACAGGAGCCTATGCTTTCCCACAAGCCTTCCGGGATGACCGGGGCTTGCAACACCCTGGACAGCGGTTCGGCCGCGATGCGTTCGGTAATCATGTCAGCTTGGTACCACAGCCAGTTGACACGCTGCACCCGCGCCGCGATCGGTCGGGGAACCGGCAACCCGGCCCGATAGAGATCATAAAGGAGATGCCATTCCCGCCACGGACGGCTGCGCGCGAGCCCCGTCCACAGGTAATGATCCTCGGTCAAGCGACCCATCCAGCCGCCGCGGCGGAAATGGCGCAGCACCCATTCCTGCCCCGATCGGACAATCAAATGCACCTGCCCGCGCCCACCGGGAACGGGCAGTACCTCGGCTTGCGCGCGCCAATGATCGGGGACGAAAAAATCGGCCGACGGTCGCTCCAGGCGACTGGCGTCATACACCATGGCACCGTTCGGAAGTTGCCGGTAAGACGCCTTGATGAGCGGCTCGATCGGCAGTTGGCGCAGCGCGCGACCCCAGCCGTCCTCGATCTGAAGCACGCTCACCGGAACATCCCGAAAACGGCACGACGACAAAGTTTCACTGCGGCATCACCTCAATGGTCACGCGCTCGGACAGGACCGGCGGCTGGTGGGGGACATGGTTCTCATCCCCTATCAGCAATTGCAGCGTATGCCGGCCGGGCCTCAGATCCAGCGTGGTTTCAGTCTGCCCATTGCCGAAATGGCGGTGATGGGCATCCGACGGGATGGGCTGGCCCGCAGCAGGGAGTTGCTCCACATCCACTAGAAGATGGTGATGTCCGGTGGTTTCCTTGACGGTTCCCGCTGGCGCCACACCCATGCCCTTAAGGCCAAAACGAACCGTGACCGGCCCGCGGATCTGCTCGCCATCCCGGGGGGTGATGAAATAGACCGTTGCACCCGGCGGGGCTGGCGTCACTGGAAGTTCGGCCCACAGCGGTCCCGCAAACATCGCGAAAAACAACAGGCTGGCGGTTTGAATGCGTCGAATCATGACATGCTCCCGGAATTCACGGCCCTTGGGCAACGCAGAAAAATCATAACATTCATTCACGATCAAATTGTCATGAAAACTTCTCAACATCCAGATGCGAAAAATTTGCGGCATTTCAGAAGAAATGCCGCGAGTCCGAACAAGTATTCGGGTTAAGCTTGCATACCTTGGCAGGCCGCCAGCCATCGGCTAGGCTTGCGTGCAGCACCGGTTGACCCGGCCCCTCATCTTCTGCAGATATGGACGGACCTTGCCATGGCCCAGACCCACTTGTTCACTTCCGAGTCGGTTTCCGAAGGACATCCCGACAAGGTGTGTGATCAAATCTCCGATGCCGTGCTGGACGCCATCCTGGCCCAGGACCCCTTGGCCCGCGTGGCATGCGAGACCCTGGTCAAGAACAATCTGGTCATGCTGGCGGGCGAAATCACCACGCACGCCCATGTCGAGTTCGATCGCGTGGTCAGGCAGGTCATCCGCGAGATAGGCTATTCGGACGAAATGGGTTTCAGCCCCGATTCCTGCGCCGTCCTGACCGAGATCGGTCACCAGTCTCCCGATATCGCCCAAGGCGTGGATGAAGGCAGGGGATTGGATCTGGACCAAGGCGCGGGCGACCAAGGTCTGATGTTCGGTTATGCAACCGATGAAACGGACGTGTTGATGCCGCTGCCCATCACGCTGGCTCACCGGCTGGTGCAACGCCAGGCCGAAGTGCGCAAGAACGGCACGCTGCCCTGGCTGCGTCCCGACGCCAAATCCCAGGTCACGGTGCGCTACGACGGCCGGCGGCCGGTGGGAATTGATGCGGTCGTACTGTCCACCCAGCACGCCCCCGGGGTTTCCCATAGCACTTTGGTGGAAGCGGTGATGGCGGAAATCGTAAAGCCCATCCTGCCCGCCGAGTGGCAGGATGGCAGCGTCAAGTACTTCATTAACCCCACCGGCGCCTTCGAAATCGGTGGTCCGGTCGGGGATTGCGGCCTGACCGGACGCAAGATCATCGTCGACACCTACGGCGGCATGGCCCGCCATGGCGGCGGCGCTTTCTCGGGCAAGGATCCCACCAAGGTCGACCGTTCGGCTGCCTATGCCGCGCGCTACGTCGCCAAGAACATTGTGGCGGCGGGGTTGGCCCAGCGTTGCGAAGTACAGGTCTCCTACGCCATCGGCGTGGCTGAACCCACCTCCATCAGCATCGACACCTTCGGCACCGGCAAGCTGCCGGAAGACCGGCTGGTGAAGCTGGTGCACGAACATTTCGACCTTCGGCCGCGCGGCCTGATTCAGATGCTCAACCTGCGCCGACCCATTTTCCAGCGCACAGCCTCCTATGGCCATTTTGGCCGCGAAGAACCGAATTTCACATGGGAGCGGACCGACAAAGCGGCGGCCCTTCGGAACGCATCGATAGCCTGAACGATGCTGACCCAGGGTTTATTCTTCGTGCTTGGCTTGGCTACCCTGGTGGTCGGCGCCGAGATCTTGGTGCGTGGTGCTTCGCGCCTCGCCGTGTCGTGGGGCATGACGCCACTGGTTGTCGGTCTTACTGTCGTTGCATTCGGTACCAGCGCACCCGAAATGGCTGTCTCGGTCGGAGCCTCGATCTCCGGCTCGGCGCATCTCGCCATCGGCAACGTGATCGGGAGCAACATTGCCAACGTGCTCTTGATCCTCGGGCTATCGGCGCTGATCGCTCCGCTTCTCGTGCACGAGCAGATCATCAATCAGGAAATTCCCATTCTGATCAGCGCGTCCCTCGTGGTGGTGGCCATGGCACTCGACAGGAGCATCGGCCGTGTCGAGTCGGCGCTGCTGTTTGCCGGCGTCTTCGCCTACATGGCGTTTCTCGTCATACAGTCACGCCGAGCCTCCAGGGACGCCGCAGCAGAGTTCGCCAGTGAAATCCCCGCCGGCACTTGGGATCGCCACTGGAGCGTCCATGTTTTGCTGATCCTTGGCGGTCTTTTTCTCTTGGTACTGGGTGCCAACTGGCTGGTGGGCGCTGCGGTGACCTTCGCGAAATTGATCGGCGTAAGCGATCTCGTCATTGGCCTCACCCTCGTGGCGATCGGCACTTCGATGCCGGAAATTGCCACCTCGTTCATCGCCGCCCTGCGTGGTCAACGCGACATTGCCGTCGGCAACGTGATTGGAAGCAATATCTTCAATCTTTTGGCCGTGCTCGGCGCTGCCGGTATAGTCTCTGCGGGCGGCCTGGAAGTGCCCGAAGCCGCGCGCAATTTCGACCTGTGGGTGATGCTGGCGGTCGCCTTTGCCTGCCTTCCCATTCTCCTTTCCGGCCGCCAGATTGCGCGATGGGAAGGGGCGCTGTTTCTGGCCTATTATGTCGCATACACCATCTATCTCTTGCTGATGGCGCAACAGCATGATGCCCTGACAGCCTACAGTGGCGTCATGTTGAGCTACGTGGTGCCGTTGACTATCGTCACCCTGATGGTCAGCTTCGCAGCCCGGCATCGCTGAGCTATACTGCCCTCCGTTCCGAGGAGCGCTGCAAGATCGGCCGATCGTCATGGCCAGATCCCAGGCTCGGAAGCGGTTCAACGGCGCTCTCCGACATCCAACCCGCTGGCGGGTTCAGGCATGACGGCGAGCCCTTCGCCCTCCTCGCTCGCCAGCCAATGCATGGAGCAGACCATGAGTCATGTGGCTGAAGTTCAATTTTCAGATTACAGCGTCGCCGATCTCAAACTGGCCGAATGGGGACGGCGCGAAATCCGCATTGCCGAAACCGAGATGCCTGGTTTGATGGCCATTCGCGAGGAATTCGCCGCCAGTCAGCCGCTACGCGGCGCGCGCATCGCCGGCTCGCTGCACATGACCATCCAGACGGCGGTATTGATCGAGACCCTGCAGGCCTTGGGCGCCCAGGTGCGTTGGGCCTCCTGCAACATCTTCTCCACCCAGGACCATGCCGCGGCAGCCATTGCCGCCACCGGCACGCCGGTTTTCGCCCACAAGGGCGAAAGCCTGGAGGAATACTGGGCCTTTACCCACAGCATCTTCGCGTGGCCAGACGGCGGCTACTCCAACATGATCCTGGACGATGGCGGCGATGCCACCTTGCTGCTGCATCTGGGCAGCCGCGCCGAGACGGATCTGGCTGTCCTGAATCACCCTACCAGTGAAGAGGAGCAGGTGTTGTTCGCGGCCATCCGCGAGCGCCTGGCAACCGATCCCAAGTGGTATTCCACCCGTCTTGCCCACATCAAGGGTGTGACCGAGGAAACCACCACTGGCGTGCATCGCCTCTATCAGATGCATGAGCGCGGCGAGCTGCGCTTCCCCGCCATCAACGTCAATGATGCGGTGACCAAGTCCAAGTTCGACAACCTTTACGGCTGCCGTGAATCGCTGGTGGATGGCATCAAGCGCGCCACCGACGTCATGGTTGCCGGCAAGGTTGCGGTCGTTGCGGGCTATGGCGATGTCGGCAAGGGCTCCGCGCAAGCCTTGCGTGCGCTGTCGGCCCAGGTGTGGGTAACCGAGATCGACCCGATCTGCGCACTGCAGGCGGCCATGGAAGGTTACCGCGTGGTGACCATGGACTACGCCTGCGAACACGGCGACATCTTCGTCAGCGCCACCGGCAATTTCCACGTCATCACCCACGATCACATGGCGCGGATGAAGAATCAGGCCATCGTCTGCAATATTGGCCATTTCGACAACGAAATAGATGTCGCAGCGCTGGAAAAATACCCATGGGAAGAAATCAAGCCCCAGGTCGATCATGTGATCTTCCCGAATGGCAAGCGCATCATTCTGCTAGCCAAGGGACGGCTGGTGAACCTGGGTTGCGGCACCGGGCATCCGTCCTATGTGATGAGCTCCTCCTTCGCCAACCAGACCATCGCCCAGATCGAACTGTTCACTCAGACCCACAGGTATCCCGTGGGAGTCTATACCCTGCCCAAGCACCTGGATGAAAAAGTAGCGCGACTGCAACTGAAAAAGCTCAATGCCCAACTCACCGAGCTCACTGACCAGCAGGCCGCCTATATTGGTGTTTCCAAAGACGGGCCTTACAAGCCCGATCATTACCGTTATTAAGGGTCACGGCCATGAACCGTCCGGGCGCGGTGCACCGCACGCTGAGCTTTGAGTTCTTCCCGCCCAAGACCCCGGGCGGCATGGTAAAACTACTGGACACGGCGGGCCGCCTTGCAGCCCTGCGACCCGCCTATTTCTCAGTGACCTTCGGCGCCGGTGGCTCGACCCGGGAGCGGACCCTGGAAACCGTGCTGGCCCTGATGCGGGAAACCGGCGTCGATGTGGCGCCTCATTTGTCCTGTATTGGCGCAACAGCCGAGACCCTGCGGGAGATCCTGCATCGCTATCGGGATGCGGGCATCCGCCGCCTGGTTGCCCTGCGCGGCGACCTGCCCTCGGGCATGGGCGATCCGGGCCCTTTCCGTCATGCGCGGGATCTGGTGGCGTTTATCCGCCAGGAGACCGGCGCGCACTTTCATATCGAAGTTGCCGCCTATCCGGAAATCCATCCACAGGCCCGCAGTGCGGCAGAAGACCTGCAGCATTTCCGGGACAAGGTTCGGGCTGGCGCCGATGGGGCGATCACCCAGTATTTCTACAACCCCGACGCCTACCAGCGCCTGATCGGCGAATCCGCCGCTTTAGGCATTGATGTCCCGATCACACCCGGCATCATGCCCATCACCAATCATCTGCAACTCGCCCGCTTCTCCGATGCCTGCGGCGCCGAAATCCCACGCTGGATCCGTAAGCGATTGGAGACGCTGGAGAACGACGAATTCGCCATCCGCAAATTTGGCAGGGAAGCGGTTCATGGTCTCTGCCAACGTCTACTGGACGTAGGTGCGCCCGGGCTGCATTTCTATACGCTCAACCAAGCCGAGCCTGTGATGGCAATTTGTGAAGATTTGGACTTGACACCTGGAGCGTAATCCCGACTCAACCTTTGTCCTTGTCCCGCCGATAGTTAGGCCAGATCCCGGCAAACGCCGGATAGACCTGCAAGCGTGGCAAGCTCTATGATGATGAATCCTCTGTTTTGGTTGATTGCAGTGTTCGGTTTCGCCCTGGGCATCGTGGCTGGCCGACTCTCGAATCGGTCGGTCTCCGACAAGACCAGTGCAGCGACATTGACCCACACTCGCTCAGCGGCATGCGATACCCAGACGCGCTGGTTAGCTCTATATGCCTTGGCCAACGGCAATCGTGAACGTGCTCAATTCATTCTTGAACAATGGATCGATACTGCCGCGCCCTTCCATCCAGACGACTGGATCATGTTGCTGGACATCCATCATGCCAGCGGCAATCGCGACCAATTCGACGCATGGGCCAGCCGTTATGCTGAACAATTCGGCGCGAGCGTGCCTGGCTTCACGCAATGGAAGCAGCTTCATCCAGACGGTTCCGGCCTTAACCGGCGCCATCCGAAACTGTTGGCACTGCTGTCTGGACTTCCCGATCGGGAACAGCAGAAACGGTTTTTGGCCAACCTGACCCTCGAATCCACCAAGCCGGGCCGCCCTGCTTTCACCTTAAGTGAAGCAGAAGAATTATTGAAATTACGCGCTCGTCTCAATCCGAAACCGGCCCTAGATTTGAATCTAACCGGTTCGCAAGCCATCCCAACCGGCACCTGGAAAAGCGAACGTGGCGAACCTGCACTGACAATTACCCCTGTCGCTTCGCCCCCATCATTAACAACGGGAGGTATCATCCCGCCTCGCTCGAATCTCGGCCGAACCGGCTCTCAATCCATCCAGGTTGTTGTTCCTCAATCCCACCCCCCGCAGGATGCACCCTGTGCCCTGGAGAGACAGTTCAAGCGTATTGCTGACAAAATCGCCGAAAGCTGGCCTTCCCCGGCATGCGCACGCTACATCGACTCGCTGCTGGTCGATAGTCGGGGGGGGCGCCAGGGATTTCCGCCCGAGGTGATTTCTGAACTTTTCTTGCTTCATGCGCTACTGGAAGACCACAATCCCACCCGGCGAGATCTCTGGGAGCAATCCCCGCTCCGCTGAATGCGTAATCCCTGGAGTCTGCATTTGCTGCGTATAGCTCATTTGACGGATCTCCATCTCCCCGCCGAAGCCAGTGAAGTTGTTGCCGGCCGGGATGCCGATCAAGCGCTGGAAAAAATCTTGGCGCGTGTGCTGATACTCCGTCCTGATCTGCTGTTGCTGACGGGTGATCTGGCGGATGCGGGCGATGCAAGTGCCTACTTGCGGTTGCAAGCCAGGCTGCGTCTCCTGAGCTGCCCAATCCTGGCGCTGCCCGGCAACCACGACCATCCCGCACGCATGCGCCGAACACTGGGGATTCGCTATTGGGGGGTCGGGCGTGTATTGCAACTTGGAGAGTGGCGGGTCATGGGTCTGTCCAGCTACTGGCGGGGCCATGCGGACGGTCGACTCGGTTACTCGCAGCGATGCTGGCTCGATCATCAATTGAATCAATTTCCATCGCGACCAACCCTGCTTGCCTTCCATCATCCGCCAATCGCTACTGGAAGTGCCTGGCTCGATGCCATGGGATTGCACGATGCCGTGGTCTTCCGGTCTCTGTTGCGGCGCCATCCCCAAGTGCGAGCAGTGCTGTTTGGCCATGGGCATCAAGCCTTGGACCTTCGCCAAGAAGGCTGTCGTTTTTTGGGTACCCCCTCCACGGTGCGTCAATTTCTGCCACAAAGCGACCAATTCGCATGGTCGTCCGAACCCGGAGGGTGGCGTTGGCTGACCCTCTTTAAGACCGGTCGCATTCACACCCAAGTCGTTAAGGCCTCATGAACTGACAGTAAATCTTCGCTGCTGTCG
>JBAUIG010000218.1:0-1537 GCA_049682735.1 Candidatus Macondimonas sp.
CACGCAGGATTCGGGGATCGGCCTGCAGCGAGAGGATCACCCCGGGTACCCCCCGTGCCGTCGCGATGGCGAGGAAGCGGTCGCGCAAGCTGCGCTCCAGAAAGGTCGCATCGACGATCACCGGAAAACCCGCCGCCAGAATGCGGGTCGTAATGGCTTCCAGGCGATCGAAGGTCCGTTCGCTGGCCTCGGGGCCATACAGGTCGCGGGGCGCGTCATGATCCTCCGGGGCGATTGCGAACAGCCGCTTGCGCTCGACGTCCGAGCGGATCCGGATGGCGCCGGTGGCCGCCGCAAGCCCGAGGGCCAGGGTGGATTTGCCGCTGCCGGAGAGGCCGTGGGTGATTGCGAGCCAGGGCCGCTGCCGTTCCAGATAAGCATGGGCGAGCTGCAGGTAGGTTTCTGCCTCGATCAGGCAGTTTTGTCTTTCCTGCGGCGTGTCCTGCTGCTCCGCGCGCAGGGCGCTCACCTTGGCCCGCACCAGCGCCCGATAGACCTGGTAGAAATCGAGCAGGGCCAGCCCCTCATAGTCGCCGCTTTGTTCCAGGTAGCCGTTCACGGCCATGGCGGCGAGATCGCGGCGCTGGTGGTCGTCCAGATCCATGAGCAGGAACGCCAGCTCGCTTTGTACATCGATTGTCCGCAGCGCCGGGTCAAATTCGATGCAATCAAACAGCACAAAGTGTTCATCGATGCGCGCGATATTGCGCAGATGCAGGTCGCCGTGGCATTCCCTGACCCTGCCGCCGCGTTTGCGCGCTGTGATGAGCGGCTTCAACCGCTGGAACGTGCATGTGCTCCAGATGCTGAGCCGCGCCAGCATCCGCGACTGTCGGTCGGCCGTCAGCCGCGGCCGCAGCGCCTCGAAGTTGGCGGCGACAGGCTGCCAGACGCCCTGCGCGTCGCCGAAGGGCGAGTCCACCGGTAGCGGAGGCAGCGCCTGGTGCAGGCGGGCGAGGGTCGTACCAAGGGCGAAGGCCTCTTGCGACGTGAAAGCGCCTGCAGCGATCCGGCGATCAAGCAACGCTTCCTGATCGAATTGCATCATCTGCACGGCATACTCGAAGGGCGCCCCTGCGCCATCGATCCACGGATCATCCGGCGTGCCGGTGATGGGCGTCACCCCCAAGTAAAGCGCCGGCGCGAAGCGGCGGTTGAGGCGAACCTCTTCCTCGCAGAAGTGCCGTCGCCGCTCCAGGGTGGAGAAATCCAGGAAGCCGAAATCCACGGGTTTCTTGATCTTGTAGACCCGCTCGCCGGTGAGCAGGACCCAGGAGATGTGGGTCTCGACCAGCGTCACCGCCGCGACCGGGTGCGGGTAGCGATGGGTTTCGCACAAGCGCGCGATCCATTCAGGGCAGGGCATGGAGGGACTTTGTGTCTTGCATGGGTTCTCCCTGCAGGATGAACGTGGGGTCAGTACCAGCCATTGCGGAAACATCGCGGCGAAACCGCCTCAATGGGGCCCATGGGTATGTTCACCGAACTGCCGGTGCATGGCTACGGACGTCCATTTCGAGCGCTACTTCAACGGCCT
>JBAUIG010000219.1:0-5533 GCA_049682735.1 Candidatus Macondimonas sp.
GCTTCGCTGCCGTGATAATCCAGATGGTCGCGCGTGAGGTTGGTAAAGATCGCCGTATCGAAATGCACTGCCGCCACGCGCGCCTGATCCAGGGCGTGGGAGGACACCTCCATGGCCACGGCGCGTGCACCTTCGTCACGCAACCGGGCCAACCAGCCCTGCACGGCCACGGCGTCCAGGGTGGTATGGGTGGACGGGACGAGCGCGTCCGGATAGCCGTTGCCCAGGGTGCCCAGCAAGGCGGCGGCCCCCGGTGGATGCCCCAGGGTCTGGGCCAGCAGGTGGACACAACTGGTCTTGCCGTTGGTGCCTGTGATGCCGATCACCCGCAGGTCTGCCGCAGGCTCCCCGAAGAAACGCCCGGCCAACGCGCTGGCATGGGCCCCCAAGTCCGGCAACGCCACCATCGGGATGGCCAGTTGCGGCAAGGGCTCGGTCCATCCCGCAGGATCGAAGGCCACGGCCCGGGCACCGCGCACCGCCGCGTCCGGGGCATGTCTCAGGCCGTGACCTGATTGGCCGGCGCAGGCGAGAAACAGATCGCCCGGCCGCACTTGGCGCGAATCCAGCGTGAGGCCGTTCAGCGCTCGATCCATCAATGGTGTGACGTTCTTGGACCAGGGCGCAAGCAAGGCCGCAAGTGTCCACGATGGTGTGTGCATCGGCTCTGCGCTCATCCCAGTTCCTCCGCAGTGTCAGCGGAATGCACCAGGCCCGCCCCTGCGGGCAGATTGTCGGGCGGAACTTCCATCAATCGCAGCGCGCCGGCCATGATGCGCGAGAACACAGGGGCGGCAACGGCGCCACCGTAGTAGGCGCCACCCGTGGGTTCATCGATCACGACCACCGCCACCAGGCGGGGATGGCTGGCCGGAACATAACCGGCAAACACCGCCTGATAGCGGCGCTCGGAATAGCCGCCCACACCGGATTTGCGGGCAGTTCCAGTCTTTCCAGCCACCCGATAGCCGGGTACCGCAGCGGCGGTCGCAGTGCCTTCACGAACCACTTGCTCCAGCATCAGGCTGACACTCGCCGCCGTTGCGGGACTGATGAGGCGATGAGCCGGGGGCAACTGCTTGGGCACGAAGAAGCTCACGGGACGCCGCTCTCCACCGGCGGCAATCACGGCATAGGCACTGGCCAGTTGCAGGGTCGTGGTGGAGAGGCCATAGCCATAGGCCACTGTGGCATGGTCGATGGGACGCCAATCCTGGAAATGGCGCAGGGTGCCCCCGCGCTCCCCCGGAAAACCACTGGCGCTCAGCTCCCCAAAGCCATAATTGCGCAAGGCATTCCAGAGCGTTTCGGTGGAGGTGGCCAGGGCGATGCGACTGGCGCCCACGTTGCTGGATTTGGCGAGGATGCCACCCAGATCCAGGGCGCCATAGTTGTGCAGGTCGCGTATGGTGTTGCCTTGAACGGTAAACCAGCCCGGATTGGTATTGATCACGCTGGTTGGCTTGAACAGCCCCTGCTCCAGCGCTGTGGCCACGATGAAGGGTTTGAGCGTGGAGCCGGGCTCGAACAGGTCCATGACCGCTCGATTGCGCGCGATGGACGGCGAGATTGCTTCCCGATTATTGGGGTTGAAGGGCGGTTGGCTGGCCATCGCCAGCACCTCCCCGGTGCGGGGATCCAGCACCACGACCGAGCCTGCCTTGGCCTGATGGGCGATCACCGCGGCCTTCAACTCACGATAGGCCAAGTACTGGATCCGGCGGTCCACGCTGAGCTGGAGATCTCGGCCCGGGCGGGCCTCACGGATCTCGCCCAAATCGTCGATGACTTTGCGACTGCCATCAATAAGCACACGGCGCTGTCCCGGTTGCCCGCGCAGCCAACTGTCAAAGGATAGCTCCAACCCCTCCAGTCCGCGGTCATCGATGTTGGTAAAGCCCAACAAGTGTCCGCTGATTTCGCCAGTGGGGTAGTAACGCCGATATTCACGCTGAGCATGCAGGCCGGGCAGATCCAGCGCCAAGACGCGCTTGGCTTCCTGCGGGGGCAGATGGCGCTTGATGTAGACAAATTCCCGGCTCTGGCGCGCCTGCAGCCTCTCGCGCAACGGGCGGGGCGGGATCCCCAGCGTGGCCGCCAGTTGTTCCACGGCACCCGCGTGCGCCAAAAAGGGAGCCGGATTCACCCAGATCGAATCCACCGGCGTGCTCGCGGCCAAGGGTTCACCATGGCGATCGATGATCATGCCGCGATGCGCGGGTGTTTCCATGACCCGCAAATGGCGTTCCTGCGCCTGACCGTGAAGGAAGCCCTTGTCGAAAACCTGCAATTGCACGGCACGAGCGACCAGCGCCAAGCCCAGCGCCGCCAGGAAAACCGCCATAAGCCGGCTACGCCAAGCCCATGCCGGATTGCCCAGGCGCTTATTCATCGCGCACGATCCCGATATCCTTGGGCGCAGGGGTCACCATCCCCAGTCGCTCGCGCGCCAGCCGCTCGATGCGTGGCGCTGTCGCCCAAGCGGCGAGTTCAAGTTGCAGGCGACTCCATTCTCCTTCCAGTTCATCCCGCTCTTCCTGCAAGCGTTGCACCTCGGACCACCGCTCACGGTTCTGGAACTTCACATAAACCAGCCCCAGGCTGCTCACGAAAACGGCCAGCGCCAGCAGGGCGGTGAGCGTCATGCTGGCCCCCCTCATGCGCACTTCTCCACAGCCCGCAGCGTGGCACTGCGGGCGCGTGGATTCTCGGTGCATTCGGCCGCGCTGGGGCGCACCTGCCTTGCCACCCAACGCAATGTGGGTTCGGGCCTGAAGAATCCCAAGGGATCGGATGCTGGCTGCACGCCGGCACGCATGAAGCGCTTGACGATGCGATCTTCCAGGGAATGAAAACTGATCACCGCCAGCCGCCCACCCAGCGCCAAAAGATTCAAGGCGGCGGCCAAGGCACGCTGCAGGGATTCCAGTTCGCGATTGATGAAAATGCGCACAGCCTGAAAGGTGCGCGTGGCCGGATGCTTGTGGCGTTCGCCACGTGGTAGGGTCTGGGCAACCAGATCGGCCAATTGGCGGGTATGGGTCAGGGGCTGCTGGATGCGTGCTTCCACGATGCGGCGGGCGATGCGACGAGAATGACGCTCCTCCCCAAAGATCCACAACACCTGCGCCAACTCGGCTTCCTCTGCCGTGTTCAGCCATTCGGCAGCGCTCGGACCGTGGGAAATGTCCATTCGCATATCCAGCGGCCCGTCGTTCATGAAGCTGAAACCGCGGTCAGGGTTGTCGAGCTGAGGAGAAGACACACCCAAGTCGAACAGGATGCCATCTACACCCACAGTCCAGCCGGCTGAGATGACCAGGTCCGCAAGATCCGCGACATTGCCATGCACTATTGTCACTCGGGAATCCTGTGCCCAACGCGCCTGGGCATGGGCCACCGCCTGTAGATCGCGATCCACGACCATGAGCTGTCCCTCCGGACCCAAAGCTTCCAGAAGGCGTTCCGCATGCCCTCCGCGACCATAAGTCCCGTCGATATACCGACCGGTGGGGTGGGGCGCCAATGCCTCCAGCGTCTCGGTCAGTAAAACGGGCCGATGCAAAGTCTCCATGATCGCGCCGCCTCAGATCGTCAGGTTCTGAAGGGCGGCGGGCATTTCACCAAGCCCCTCGTTCTGGCCGGCGAGCCAGTCGGTCTGGCTCTGCTCCCAGCGATCCTCGGCCCACAGCTCGAACTTGTGGCCCTGACCGATGAGCATGGCACGGGACTCCAAATGAGCGAACTTGCGCAAGGGCGGAGTGAGCTGCAGTCGACCTTGGCCATCCATGACGATCTCGGTGGCGTAGCCCATCAGGAAACGCTGGAGTTGACGGGCGCGAGGATCCAGATTCGCCATACGGATCAAATCCGTTTCCACCGCCTCCCAGGCCGGTAGTGGATATACCAGTAGGCATTGATCACGATCGACCGTCACCACCATCTGGCCCTCACAGGCCGCCATCAGGGGATCCCGATAGCGCGCTGGAATCGCCATCCGTCCCTTGCCGTCGATCGCTACCTGGCTGGCACCCCTGAACACGTCGCCTATCGCCCCCAATTCGCCACTTTCCGCCACAATTCTCCACCACGAACACACTATGGAATTCCAGGGTCGTACTGTCAAGCAAAAAAGGAGGTTTCAGGGAAATGATTTTGGCTTTGATTACAAATGCTTACGCGAAGGGAAAAAGTGCTGCCGCGCCGCCGTTGAGACGGGTAGCGGCAACCTTTTTGAATCAGTCCATTAGCTAAAATGCGTAAAGAAGAACATCAAGACTTGGACTTTCGCGGGGACCTGGGGTGTAAGAAGGAGCCGGCCGATAAGCCGGGTTCTGTCGTGGACAGTCATTCATCTGGGATGCACGTCGCCGCGCACCTCGAGCGATCCACCCGGGAACAGCGCACGGGCCGCGCGCCGGACCCGAAGGCCCTGTGTTCCCCTATTCGATCTTGCTCCGGATGGGGTTTACCGTGCCGCTGTGTGTTGCCACCAGCGCGGTGCGCTCTTACCGCACCGTTTCACCCTTGCCCGGCCCAAAAGCCGTCGGCGGTTTATTTTCTGTGGCACTTTCCGTCGGCTCGCGCCGCCCAGGCATTACCTGGCATCCCGCCCTATGGAGCCCGGACTTTCCTCCCTTTCCGCCATGACGGCCGAAAGAGCGACTGCCTGGCCGACTCCGTTGCCATTATATTTCATTCTCCACCGCGCTGGGCGATTGCGCGCGCATACCAGTGGGCGCGGCCACCCCCAAACCAGCGATCCATGAGGCGGGCGGCCTGTGAGGCGGGTAATTGGCTAACCAGATCCGCCAGCACGCCCTCGGCTTCGGGACCGCCGGCGGGGAGATCCAGAGTCGACGGCGCGGCACCGGCCACCAGCAGCACGCACTCACCACGAAAGGCTTCCGGCTGAGAGGCGAATTCCGCCTGTAGCTGCTCCAGTGTGCCGCGATAGAAGGTTTCAAAGCGCTTGGTCAGTTCGCGTCCGATACAGGCCGAACGCGCCGCGCCCAACACCAGAGCCATATCCGCGACGGAATCCACAAGCCGCCGGGGCGATTCATAAAACACCAGGGTGCGCGCCTCGTTAGCGAGCTGCCTGAGCCGGCTCTGGCGCGCGGCGGCGCGGGGCGGCAAAAAACCTTCGAACACAAAACGATCCGTCGGCAGGCCGCTCACCGAAAGCGCTGCAATGCCCGCACAAGGCCCAGGAATCGGACTGAGACGGATGCCCGCCGCGAGTGCCGCGTTGACCAGTCCGTAACCCGGATCACTGATCAGCGGCGTGCCGGCATCGCTCACCAGGGCAACAGCCGCCCCTTCGCGCAAGCGCGACAACAGCATCTCCAACTGCCGGCTTTCGTTATGCTCATGCAGGGATACCAGCGGCTTATGAACGCCAAAATGGGTCAACAGGGCGCGGGTAAGACGGGTGTCCTCGGCGGCGATCAGGTCCACCGCGCCCAATACTGCCAGGGCGCGTGAGGAAAGATCCCCCAGGTGGCCAATCGGGGTGGCCACCACATAGAGC
>JBAUIG010000220.1:0-6120 GCA_049682735.1 Candidatus Macondimonas sp.
TAGCGAGGCCATGGCGGCGCAGAACCTCGCCCTCAAGCGTTTCCGCTACCGCGCGCTGTACCGCCACCCCCAGGTGGATGCCATGACCGATGAGGCGCGCCGGATCATTCAGGCCTTGTTCACTCACTTCATGGCCCATCCCGAAGACCTTCCTGCCGAGACGGCAAAAAAGGCGCAAAACTTGCTTTCTCAAGAGGGAATCAGCGGTCAGGCGCGCACCATAGCCGATCATATTGCCGGCATGACCGACCGCTACGCGGTCGCCGAATGCCGCCGCCTCGGGCTTGCGCAGCCGAATCCCGGCTCTTCGGCGCCCGGCAATGACTTCGGCACGCGTTGAACCACCTGAAAGCTGCGGGATATACTGACTGGCCGCCCTGCGCTCATGGCGCGCGGCCGCTGATTGCCGGGCCACCTTGCCTGGAGCCGCATGCCGCAGAAGGCCGGCCTTTCCCCATGGATTACCACCTGTCATTGCGGGGCCTGCGCGGTTCCGCCTTCAGCCAGCAGAGCACGCCATGCATGAGACACACGACGGCCTGTATCGCCCCGAATTCGAAAAGGGAAGCTGCGGATTCGGCCTGATCGCGCATATGGACGACCAGCCCAGCCATTGGCTGGTGCGCACTGCCATCACGGCACTGGAACGGCTGACCCATCGTGGCGCCGTGGCCGCCGATGGCAAGACCGGGGATGGCTGTGGCCTGCTTCTGAAAAAGCCCGATGCCTTCCTGCGGGCCATCGCCCACGAAGCAGGATTGATCCTGGCGGACGAGTATGCCAGTGGTCTGGTGTTCCTCGCTCCGGAAGAGATGCTCCGGGAACGCGCGCGCCAAGCCATTGCCGATGCACTCGCCGCCCAAGGGCTGGATCTGGCCGGCTGGCGTCTGGTGCCCACCGACCCCTCCGCCTGTGGCCACGAGGCGCTCAAGACACTGCCCCACATCGAACAGGTCTTCGTCAATGCACCGCCCGGCATGGAACGGAGCGAATTCCAGCGGCGTTTGTTCCTGGCCCGGCGTCAGGCCGAAAAGGCGCTTGAATCCCAGGACCCCCATTTCTATATTCCCAGTCTGGCAGTCGACGTCATTGCCTACAAAGGGCTGATAATGCCGGCTAACCTGCCCGTGTTCTTCCGCGATCTGGATGACGCGCGCATGGAATCCTCGCTGGCAGTGTTTCACCAGCGCTTTTCCACCAATACCTGGCCGCAGTGGCGCCTCGCTCAGCCGTTCCGTTATCTCGCCCACAATGGCGAAATCAACACCGTGCAAGGCAACCGTAACTGGGCGCTGGCACGCGCCAAGCTGTTTCGCACACCGCTCTTGCCAGACATCGAGGCGATCCAGCCCATCGTGTCCCTCACTGGATCGGACTCGCAAAGCCTGGACAACATGCTGGAAGTGCTGTTGGCCGGGGGCATGGACATGTTCCGCGCCATGCGGCTATTGATGCCGCCTGCCTGGCAGAACCTGGATACCCTGGACCCGGATCTGCGGGCGTTCTATGAATTCAACTCCATGCACATGGAACCCTGGGATGGTCCTGCCGGCATCGTGCTCACCGATGGCCGCTACGCCGCGTGCGCTATGGATCGCAACGGGCTGCGCCCGGCGCGCTATGTGATCACCCGCGACCGCCACATCACGCTGGCCTCCGAGGTGGGGGTCTACGACTACGCCCCGGAAGACGTCCTTATCAAAGGCCGCCTGAAGCCGGGCCAGATGATCGCCGCCGACACCGCCACCGGCCAGATTCTTTATCCCGCCGACATCGACAACCTGTTGAAATCCCGCCATCCCTACAAGCAGTGGTTGAAGGAGCAGGTGCGTCATATCGAATCCGAGCTGCATTACCAGCGGTTGACTTCCTCACCGCTGTCCGCTGACCAGATCCAGGTCTTCCAGAAGCTGTTCGGCGTGTCCTTCGAGGAGCGCGACCAGATCCTGCGCGTGCTGGGAGAGGCGGGCCAGGAGGCGGTGGGCTCCATGGGGGACGATACCCCCTTCGCCATCCTGTCCCAGCGCAACCGCTCGCTGTATGACTTCTTTCGCCAGCAGTTCGCCCAGGTGACCAATCCCCCCATCGACCCCCTGCGCGAGCAGGTGGTGATGTCCCTGAAGACCTGCCTGGGGCCCGAGCGTAACGTGTTCGAGGAAACCCCGGAGCATGCCAACCGGCTTATGCTCGACTCCCCGGTACTCACCGAGGGCAAATACCAGAACCTCATGGACCTGGGCCGCGCCGGATTCGACCACCAGCGCCTCGATCTCAACTATCCGCTCCACATGCCGCTGGAAGCCGCGCTGAACGACCTGTGCGCGCGCGCCGAGGCGGCAGTCATGGCGGATAAGGTCTTCCTGATCCTGGACGACCGCGCGGTGGCCCGTGATACCTACCCCGTGCATGCCCTGCTGGCCACGGGCGCCGTGCATCACCATTTGGCGGCCAAGGGACTGCGCTGCAGCGCCAACCTGATCGTGGCCACGGCCACGGCCCGCGACCCGCACCATTTCGCCGTCCTTCTGGGCTATGGCGCCACCGCCATCTATCCCTACCTGGCCTACGAAATGCTCCACGAGATGGCGCAAAGCGGCGAGATTCCGGCCGCGGCACACCCCGATCTGGTGCAGAATTATCGCAAGGGCATCAACAAGGGCCTCTACAAGATCATTTCCAAGATGGGCATCTCGACCATCGCCAGCTACCGCGGCGCCCAGTTGTTCGAGATCGTCGGCCTGCACGAGGAAGTGGTCATCCGCTGCTTCAAGGGCACGGTGTCGCGCATCCAGGGCGCTCGCTTCACGCATCTGGATGCAAGCATTCGCCAATTGGTCAGACGCGCGTGGAATCCGCGCAAGCTGATGGAGCACGGCGGCCTGCTCAAATATGTCCATGGCGGCGAATATCATGCCTTCAATCCGGATGTGATCGTCGCTCTGCAACAGGCGGTGAGCAGCGGCGATTACAGCCACTACAAGGCCTTCGCCGCCTTGGTGGAACAGCGCCCGACCGCCACCCTGCGCGACCTGCTGGCGGTGCGCGAGGATCTGTCGGCCATTCCCCTGGAGCAGGTTGAACCGATCAAGGCCATCCTGCCGCGCTTCGACTCGGCAGGAATGTCCTTGGGCGCATTGTCTCCGGAAGCGCATGAGGGTCTTGCCATTGCCATGAACCGGTTGGGCGGTCGCTCCAATTCCGGCGAGGGCGGCGAGGACCCGGCACGCTACGGCACCGAGAAGATGTCCAAGATCAAGCAGGTCGCCTCGGGACGCTTCGGCGTCACTCCGCATTATCTGGTCAATGCCGAGGTCCTGCAGATCAAGGTCGCCCAGGGCGCCAAGCCCGGCGAAGGGGGCCAGTTGCCCGGCGACAAGGTCAACGCGATGATCGCCCGCCTGCGCTATTCCAAGCCCGGCGTCGCACTGATCTCTCCCCCACCGCACCACGACATTTACTCCATCGAGGATCTGGCCCAGCTCATCTTCGACCTGAAACAGGTGAATCCAAAAGCTTTGGTATCAGTCAAGCTGGTGGCCGAGCCCGGCGTAGGCACCATCGCCGCCGGCGTGGCCAAGGCCTATGCCGACCTCATCACCATTTCCGGCTATGACGGTGGCACCGGCGCCAGCCCGCTCACCTCGGTGAAATACGCCGGCTCTCCGTGGGAACTGGGACTGGCCGAAACCCACCAGACCCTGCGCGCCAACGACCTGCGTGACAAGGTGCGCCTACAGACCGATGGCGGCCTCAAGACCGGCCTGGATGTCGTCAAAGCCGCCATCCTGGGCGCCGAAAGCTTCGGCTTCGGCACCGCGCCCATGGTGGCGCTGGGCTGCATCTATCTGCGCGTCTGCCATCTCAACAACTGCGCCACCGGCGTTGCCACCCAGAACAACGTCCTGCGGCACAAGCATTTCAGCGGCACGCCCGAGAAGGTGATGAACTACTTCCGCTTCGTGGCCCAGGACACCCGGGAGTGGCTGGCGCGTCTGGGTGTGCGTTCGCTGGCCGAATTGATCGGCCGCACCGACCTTTTGCAGATCCTGCCGGGTGAAACCGATGCCATGTCCAGCCTTGACCTCACACCCCTGTTATCCGATTTCGGCCTGAAGGACGACAAGCCCCAGTTTTGTCTCGAACCTTATAATGCCCCCTTCGACAAGGGCGAACTGGCAGAAACCATGGTCGCCGATATGTTGCCTGCCATTGAGGCCGGCGGTGGCGGCGTGTTCCACTACGAGACCCGCAACAACCACCGCTCCATCGGTGCCCGCATCTCCGGCGAAATCGCCCGCCGTTACGGCAACAAGGGCCTGGAAGAGAATCCCCTCAAGGTTCATCTCAAGGGCACGGTCGGCCAGAGCTTTGGCGTATGGAACGCAGGCGGTCTGCACATGTTCCTGGAAGGCGATGCCAACGACTATGTCGGCAAGGGCATGGCCGGCGGCAAGCTGGTGTTGCGTCCCCCCGCGCAAACCGCCTTTGTCGGGCGCGAGGCCATCATCATGGGCAATACCTGTCTGTACGGCGCTACCGGCGGCAAGTTGTTCGCGGCCGGACAGGCGGGTGAACGCTTCGCGGTGCGCAACTCCGGCGCCGTGGCAGTGGTGGAAGGCGTGGGCGATCACGGCTGCGAATACATGACCGGCGGCGTGGTCACCGTGCTGGGCCCCACCGGCATCAACTTCGGCGCAGGCATGACCGGCGGGTTTGCCTATGTGCTCGACCTGGAGCGCAATTTCGTGGACCGTCACAACCACGAGCTGATCGACATCCATCGCGTCAGCCCGGAACACATGGAAGCCCAGCGCACCTACCTGAAAGACCTGATCCGCGAACATGCCCAGGAAACCGGGAGCCCTTGGGCCCAGGAAATCCTCGACAACTTCGCGGACTATGTGGGCCATTTCTGGCTGATCAAGCCCAAGGCCATGGATCTTGCCGATTTGCTCGGCTCGTTGCGCACCGCAGCCTGACGCCGCCCCATTCGAGGACACCCATTACCATGAGCGATCCCCTGCACTTCTTGGAGGTTCCCCGTCAGGACCCGCCCAAGCTCACTGCCGAAATCCGCATCAGACGTTGGAATGAGATCTACGGACAGTTCGATCCGGAGTCGGCGGCATCCCAGGCCAGTCGCTGTATTTCCTGTGGTAATCCCTATTGCGAATGGAAATGCCCGGTCCATAACTACATCCCCAACTGGATGAAGTTGGTGCGGGAAGATCGATTGTTCGAGGCAGCCGATTTGTCGCACCAGACCAATTCCTTGCCGGAAATCTGTGGCCGGGTGTGCCCCCAGGATCGACTCTGCGAAGGCGCCTGCACCATGAACACCGGCTTTGGCGCTGTGTCCATCGGTTCCATCGAGAAATACATTACTGATGAGGCCGTCAAGCGAGGCTGGCGGCCGGACCTGTCCAAGGTGGTCGCCACGGGCAAGCGTGTCGCCGTGATCGGCGCCGGCCCTGCCGGGCTGGGCTGCGCCGATGTGCTGGCGCGCAATGGCGTCACTGCCGTGGTCTACGATCGCTATCCTGAAATTGGCGGCCTGCTCACGTTCGGCATACCGCCCTTCAAGCTGGAAAAATCCGTGGTGCGTACGCGCCGGATGCTGATGGAAGGCATGGGCGTGCAATTCGTCCTCAACACCGAAATCGGCCGCGACCTGCCCTTCGAGAAGCTGCTCGCTGACTACGACGCCGTATTCCTGGGCATGGGCACGTACAGCGCCATGCGCGGCGGTTTCCCCGGCGAAGAGCTTGACGGTGTGCACGAGGCCCTGCCCTACCTGATTGCCAATGTGCGCCGCGTGCTCGACCTGCCCGGCGAAGCGGCGGGGCCGATGCTGGACATGCGGGATCAACGCGTCCTCGTGCTGGGTGGCGGCGATACCGCCATGGATTGCAACCGCACCGCCATCCGTCAGGGCGCGACGCGCGTCACCTGCGCCTATCGGCGTGATGAAGCCAATATGCCCGGCTCGCGCCGCGAATACCGCAACGCGCTGGAGGAAGGTGTGCGCTTCCTGTTCAACCGTCAGCCGGTGGAAATCGTCGGCAACGGCCGCGTGGAAGGCGTCAAGTTCGTCACCACTGAACTGGGCGCCCCCGATGC
>JBAUIG010000221.1:0-3240 GCA_049682735.1 Candidatus Macondimonas sp.
CTTTATCTCAGTCAGCCTCTGGCATCCCATGAACCCGTGGTGCCCATGGATCCGGCGCGCTATGCCGCCTGTCTCCGTCCGGCGGATGTGCTGCTGGTGGAGGGCAATACCCGCCTGAGTGTCGCCATCAAGTACCTGACCCAATCCACCTGGTCCCATGCAGCACTGTATGTGGGGCCGGCAGCAGGGCTCCGCGATGCGGCTGGCCGGCCTTTGGTGTTCATCGAGGCGGATGTGGCGGCGGGAGTGCGGGCGCTGGGGCCGGATGCCTATGCCGGGCTGCACTGTCGTCTCTGCCGTCCGGTGGGCTTGTCTGTGGCCGAACAACGGCAGGTGGTGGCCTATGCCTGTGGCCGGCTGGGGCATCAGTATGATCTGAAAAACGTCCTTGATCTCGCGCGCTATTTGCTGCCAAACCCGCCGGTACCGGTGGGGTGGCGGCGCCGTTTGCTGGCGCTGGGCAGCGGGGATCCAACCCGCGCCATCTGTTCGACACTGATCGCCCAGTGTTTTGCCGAAGTGCGCTATCCCATCCTGCCGCAGGTCGAAACCCTGCCGGCGACCCGGCCGGATTGTCCCGATTGCGTTCAGCACGTGCACCATGTCCGCCACCATAGCCTCTACGTGCCACGGGATTTCGATGTCTCGCCCTATTTCCAGATCATCAAGCCCACGCTTACCTTGGGGTTTGATTTTCATCGTCTGGTATGGGCGGCGGAGGGCGCCTCGGGGTGAGGCGTGCATGGCTGTAGCGATCGGAACAGAGGCAGCGGTATGGCCGCAGCCGGGAGTTCGGCCGCTGGTTTACTGAGCCGGTGCTGGGGGGAGCAAAAGAAAGCCGGCCTCGCTGTTGGAGGCCGGCGGATCAGGATGAAAAAACCGATGTCAGGGCGAGAGACCACTCTGCTTCAGCATTTCGGTCAGCGCTGCCTTGAGCTCGTCTTCACTGAGGCCGGGATTGCCGCCCTTGGGCGGCATGGCGCGAATACCCTCGATGGAATGCTTCAGCAGGGTATCGAAGCCTTGTGCCAGACGGGGCTCCCAATCCCCCTTGGTGCCAATCTTGGGCGCGCCCAGAACGCCGGCGCCATGGCAGGCGGCACAAGCCTGTTGCACGACTTCGGCGCCTGAACGGGGCGCGGCAGGTGCCTGCGCTTCTCCCGCGCTGACGGTTTCCATCGGTGGCTGGTCGCTGGTACGTACCTGACCGATGGGCGCAATGCGTTCCTTGAGCGCGGCCATTTCCCGCTCATCCAGCGGGCGATCCTGGTGCGCAAATCCCCCGATAACCGCAGCGAGCACACCAATGAAGACGGCAAAGGCCACCATGACGCCGAGTACGCTGACCAGCGGGAGCATTGAATTGTTTTCCTGCTCGGACACAGGGACCTCCTTATAGGGGGAAAAGGCAGGGGGTGGTTTGCAAGCGCCGTTCAGGGGTCACCAGATCCCGGAACCGCAGGGTGGCTAAGTATACGCGGCACACCGCTGACGTAAAACACGCTTGAGCGTGAAGATGGACGTTCGGGGGGCAAAACGCTATGCTATCGCCCCTTCGCGCCCGTAGCTCAGCTGGATAGAGTGTTGGCCTCCGAAGCCAAAGGTCAGAGGTTCGAATCCTCTCGGGCGCGCCACTTCCATACATCCCTCTCCTAGTAAGCCCAAGCTTCTGCCCTTTTGATCGTCAGATAGCGTTGGGCTGGACTTTGCTCGGATTGAGATAGTCTAGACGCCTCTATGTCAAGATTTCCCAAATCCGCGCCGGTGTCATTTTCGGTAATGACTGCGGCTTCTGATCCGCAGCCATACGACTGATAACAACGCAGCGAATTTCGTGACGTCCTGCGGGATGCGCAATGTTCAACGCCGTTTTGATGATTGGCTATCCCCTTGCTTTTCCATCGGATGGGCTCGGCTTGAGATCGGTCATGCTCGTCCCCATCTCCATGGCAATGCTGGGGGCTTCGCAGCCCATTCGAAACTGACGGGGAATTGCTCATGCGCATGGACAAACTGACCAGTAAATTCCAGATGGCCCTGGCCGATGCCCAGTCGCTGGCCGTGGGGCGCGACAATGCCTACATCGAGCCAGTCCATATCCTGCTGGCGCTGCTGGATCAGCAGGGCGGCAGCGCGCGACCCCTGCTGTCTGCTGCGGGAACGGAGGTGAACGGGCTGCGTGCGGCCCTGGGCCAGGCGCTGGAGCGATTGCCCCAGGTCCAGGGCGCCTCGGCGGGGGAAGTGCACTTCTCCAATGATGTCGCGCGCCAGTTCAACATCGCCGACAAACTGGCCCAGCAGCGCAAGGACCAGTACATCAGCTCCGAGTTGTACCTGTTGGCAGTGCTGGAGGATAGGGGGGCGGCGAAGGAACTGCTGCAGCAGTTCGGCGCCTCGAAAACGGCCGTGGAGCGCGCCATCGAGCAGATCCGGGGCGGCGCCAGCATTGATGACCCCAATGCGGAGGAAGCCCGCCAGGCCCTGTCCAAATACACCATCGACCTCACCGAGCGGGCCGAGCAGGGCAAGCTGGACCCGGTGATCGGTCGCGACGATGAAATCCGCCGCACCATCCAGGTGCTCTCGCGGCGCACCAAGAACAATCCCGTGCTGATCGGCGAACCCGGCGTGGGCAAGACCGCCATTGTCGAAGGGCTGGCCCAGCGCATCGTCAACAGTGAGGTGCCCGAGGGACTCAAGAGCAAGCGCGTGCTGTCGCTGGACATGGCAGCCCTGATCGCGGGGGCCAAGTATCGAGGCGAATTCGAGGAGCGCCTGAAGGCCGTTCTGACTGATCTGGCCAAGCAGGAAGGGCAGGTCATCCTGTTCATCGACGAGATCCACACCATCGTCGGCGCCGGCAAGGCCGAGGGGGCGATGGACGCCGGCAACATGCTGAAACCCGCGCTCGCCCGCGGCGAACTGCACTGCATCGGCGCCACCACGCTCGACGAATACAGGCAATTCATCGAAAAAGACGCGGCGCTCGAACGGCGTTTCCAGAAAGTGCTGGTGGATCAGCCCACGGTCGAGGACACCATTGCCATCCTGCGCGGCCTGAAGGAGAAATACGAAGTCCATCATGGGGTGGATATCACCGATCCGGCCATCGTCGCGGCGGCGACCCTGTCGCATCGCTACATCACCGACCGCCAGTTGCCCGACAAGGCCATCGACCTGATCGACGAGGCGGCCAGCCGCATCCGCATGGAAATCGATTCCAAGCCCGAGGAGATGGAC
>JBAUIG010000222.1:0-2656 GCA_049682735.1 Candidatus Macondimonas sp.
GGCCATACCACCACTGCACCATGGCATCGACCGCGCCGGCGTAGGCGGAATAGGACTTGGTGAGCCCGGCGGGCAGGGCCGCGCTGTTGACGATGTGCAGCACCGCCACGGTGAGGATGAATGCCCCATAGAACCAGTTGGCGACATAGATGTGAGGCACGCGCCGTTTGACGATGGTGCCGAAGAACACGATGGCGTAAGCCACCCACACCGCCGCGATGAGCACATCGATGGGCCATTCGAGTTCGGCGTATTCCTTGCCCTGGCTCAAACCCAAGGGCAGGGTCACCGCCGCCAGCACGATGACCAACTGCCAGCCCCAGAACACGAAGGCCGCAAGGCCGTCGCTGAACAGCCGGGTGTGGCAGGTGCGCTGCACCACATAAAATGACGTGCCCATCAGGGCACAGCCACCAAAAGCGAAGATCACCGCATTGGTGTGCAGAGGGCGCAGCCGCCCGTAACTGAGCCATGGCAGGTCAAAGTTGAGGGCCGGCCAATGGAGCTGGGCGGCGATCAACACCCCCACGGTCATCCCCACCAAACCCCAGACGATGGTCATGATCGAGAATTGACGGACGACCCGGTCGTTGTAGGTTTCGCTCGCATGGGTTGCCTGCATGGAGGGTTCCTTCATAGGCGTTGGGAATGGGATGCACCTGAACCATAGATGCGGATTGTCCGTTGCCTGCTGCGGTTGGGCCTTGATCTGGGTCAATTTGGCCGTCATGCATGTAAGCCGCATCATTTGTCGAGTAAACAATACGGACGCCGGCGATCCCGGCGGGACGATCGATTCCCCCCAGTCTGTATAGTTATGATAAGTTGTCAGAAATAGCTTCGACGAACGCTAAAGGCCCTTCATGGAAGAAGCTGCCGCACGCATTCCCCGGCTGATCCCCGGCACAGTCTGGTCGTATCCGATGAGCGCCCGGCTGGATTTGCGCGGCCGCGAATTTTTGCGTGGACGGCCGAACCTGATTCATTTCGTCCATGGCAATGGATTGTGCGGGCTGTCCTATTGGCCGCTACTGCAGCCCTTGCTGGAACGTCATGATCTGTGTCTGCACGACACCCAGGGCCATGGCGACAGTGACGATGGCGCCGGTTTCCCGGGCTGGAACCTGAGCGCCGAGCGCATGGCCCAAGTAATTCACCATCGTCGCCGTATCTGGGGCGATCGAGCAGTGATTGGCTGCGGGCATAGTTTTGGAGCCACCCTGACCTTGCTCGCGGCAGCCCACTATCCCAGTCTGTTCGATGCCGTGGTGCTATTGGATCCGATTCTCTACCCATCGCCTTTCGCAGGGTTGATTGCAACTTCCTACTACGCGGGGCTGAGCCGCTACAATCCCTTGGCGATCCGCGCGCGACGGCGCATCCGTGAATGGCCGGATCGGGAGTCTGCTATTAATCATTTTCGCGATCGAGGCATGTTTGCCGGATGGCGTGAGGACGCCCTGCAGAGCCATGTCGATCACGCCCTGGCCCGGCTTCCCGATGGCCGCCTGGTGTTGAAATGTCCGCCCTGGATGGAAGCCCAGGTCTTCTCGGGTTTCCCCCGCGGGGTCTGGACGGCGGTGCAGCGATTGTCTTGTCCGACGCTGGTTCTCTATGGGCAACACACCTATCGCTTCATTCACCCGGCTGTGCGACGCGCGCAGGAAATCAATCCCTCTATCCAGGCACAGATGCTGCCGGGCAACCATTTCTTCATGCAGCAGACACCTGAGCGCGCCGTGGTGGCAATCGAGACGTGGTTGGAGGCGCAGGGCTACTGAGGGGTAGCAGTCGCCCGCAGGATGGGGGCGATGGCGGCGACCGCCAGTAAGGCAGCCACCAGGAAGATGCCCTGCAGCCCCACGATGGAAATCAGCAGGCCCAGCCCGAACTGGGCCAGGATCGTGCCGACATTGAAGGCCGCCACGAAGAGGGACATGCCGCGCCCATGTTCATGCGACGGCAGGTGATTGATCAGCATGACATTCAGCGTGGGATACGCCAGGGAATGGCCCACGCCGATCAGCACGCCACACAGGGCATACAAGCCGGTGCCATTCACCGCCGCCAGCAATCCCGTGCCAGAAGCCATCGCCAGCAGGGAAAAGATCAGCACCACCCGCTTGCCGCCCCCATCGGCCAGGCGTGAAAACCCCAGGCGTATGATGATCGACGTCAGCGCAAACGCCAGGGTCAGGATGGTGACTGGGCTTATGCCTCGGGCCAGTGCCTGTGCCTGTGAAAACACCAGCACGGTGCCAAAGGCCAGCCCCATGAGCAGGGCGCCGATGCAAATTGCGCCGATGACGGGTTCGCTGGCAAGTTGCCGCCACGAACGGGACACGCCCGTCTTCAAGCGGGTTGGAGGTGGCGCAGGCGTGGGCAACACCAGACTCAGCAGCAAAGCCAATCCGCTCCAGGCCAGGGCCAGCAGAAAGACCGGCGCGAAGCCCCGATCATGCGCGATCCATTCAGCCAGGGCGGGCGCCAGGCCGTAGGTGATGAGGGTGGAGACACCGAACAGACCCAAGGCGCTGCCGCGGCGGGCGGGATCCACCACATCCACCGCCAGGGTCGAGGAATTGACGAACCAGCAGGCAAAGGCCAGCCCTTGCAGACCCCGGAGGAGATAAGGCCCCGGCCCCAATTCCTGGAC
>JBAUIG010000223.1:0-2267 GCA_049682735.1 Candidatus Macondimonas sp.
GGGCGGATGCCATCAGCGTCGCAAACAAGGCAAGCAGGCTGATTCCCGTGGCCCGGCTGCGGCGTGCGCGCCAGCCGGCGCCGACATGCTGGGCCAGAAACAGGCCAACGGCCACCGCCACCAGATAGCCCAGGATGCCATGGAACACCATGAGTTGGTGGAGTAGGGCATAAGGCCGGTTTTCGCCCGAGAATCCGCCATTGGCGTAGTGGAGCCCCATCCAGATCAGGCCCGTGACGCCCAGCCCCGTCAGGGTCAGATAGAGGAACATTCGCTGCCAGGCGGGGGCACTATTAATGCGCGGCACAGAAGCCATGTGGCGTCTCCTCGAGAACGGTCGGGAACAGGTGCGCCGTGGCGCCCAGTGATTCAAACAGCGGGCTCAGGTTCAAGCCGCCGGCATGGGCCAGCGCGGCGACCTTGGTCAGGGCATCGGCATGCATGCAGCGGGGGGCGGTCACTGTGATGCTGCCGGGTAATGTCACCGATTGACCGGAGGCGGGGTGGATCACCGCGCTGGGCACTTCTGCGGCGGCATCAAGAAAATAGCTTCCCGTTGTGGCAAAGGCGATCTCATGGTATTCGCCCAATGACCATAGCCGTGCAGGCTGGTGCGGATCCCGCACACAGACTTCCTGCGGCGCCGGCCCGAACAAACGCAGATCCCCGCCGGCATTGACGCAGCCCGTCGTCATTCCTTGTGCCCGCAGGACCACAACCGCCCGGTCGACTGCGTAACCCTTGGCGATGCCATCCAGGTTGACAATCAGCGGCTGGCGCAGACGCACCCGGGCGCCATCGTCCAACTCCAGGTCCACCATCCCGCCACTGCGGGCAACCGCCCATCCTGAGGAATCGGCCGGCAGTACGCCGCTGGCACGCAGATGCCGTCCGCAGGTGATGTCGAACAAGCCGCCGCTGCGCTGCCACAGCATCCGGGCGGTGTGCAGGACCACCGCGGTGCAGGGGTCGATGTCCAGCCAGTGGCCGGGCGGCGCCCGGTTGATCCGACCCACATCGCTGTCGGGCGCATGCCAGCTCATCAGGTGGTGGATGCGGCCGATTTCGGCGAAGGCCATCTCGAATGCCTGGGCGGGGTAGGGTGCCCCGGGCGCATCAAGGGTGATCTCCACATAGGTCCCCAACAGCGGCCGGGCGCGCAGCCATGGGCCGATCTCAGGGCTGGTGGCTGGCGACGTCATGGGTGATCAGCAGGCGGCGGATGCCGTCGGTGATGTGGACACAGGAAAGCGTGGCGCCGGAGATGTTCTCGATGTCCTTGTTGATGCGCAGGGTGTCTCGGCTGGTCTTGCCGGTGAATTGATTGCGCCACGCAGCGCGCCGCACCTCGTCGCCATGGGTTTCCCGGTAATCCAGAATTTCGATCTGACGCACCGCCCCGGCGCTGTCGAGCGCGACGGCATAGGTGATGAATTCGTGCTTGCCCAGCACCTGGTCCAGCACGAAATAGCCGCCGTTGGCCGCGCGCCAGCGTTTCAGCGTCGTCTGGCGTACTTTCATGCCGCTGCGTTGCTCGATCTCCCGCTTCTGAGCGTCGGTTAGTGTAAGAGGATCCGCCGTGAGGATCGTGTCGGGGAACATCACGGCCTGGGCCTGTTCCACCGACAGGTACTGCACCGCATAGCAGGCTGGCGACACGGCCAGGGCGGCGAGGGGCAGGACCATGAAGGGCGTACGGCGATCCATTTCTGGGTCTCCCAAGCTTAGAAGTTGTAACCCACCTTCATGCGCAACTCGCGCTTTTCGTGCTCGTGCAGATGGAGGTCCTCGTCCCGGTTGGGGTCGGATGGCCGGCCTGTGAGCTGAGGCAAATAGGTGAAGGTCCACCACCATTTCTCGGCGCCGTAGTGCAGGGTCGGACCGAGAAAGACGGCGTAGTGCTCGCGGGTATTGGCGTCCGGCCAGTCCGGGTATTCAGAGTGGTAACGCGGTTCCAGGCCACCAAACCACTTTGGGGCAAAGCGATACGAGACGCCCGAGGTCACCTCAAAAGCCAGTTCGGTTTCCCATGCGTCTTCACCCTCGAACTTGCGCACTTCGAACTCGGGCGTGAGGTTGGTGGCCCAGATCAACTGGTCCTCCAAGAAGTTCTTCTGCACGATCAACTTGGTTTCCAGAGACATTTCCTTTTGTTCCTGGCCCGTGATCTTGAAGATCTCCGAGTAGCCCGGCTCGACATACAGCGATAGGCCGAAAGGGTGGGTATAGGGGCTCAGGAAGTTATATTTGAGGGAGCCCTGCATCCC
>JBAUIG010000224.1:0-2014 GCA_049682735.1 Candidatus Macondimonas sp.
CCCTGGATCGGCAGGTCGAACTTCGGCTGCTGGCCGATCATGTCATCGACCGCTGCTGTCCTGAGTTGCGCGAGTCCAGCCAGCCTTACGCGGCGCTGCTGGGCGATGTGTCACGGCGCACCGGCGAGATGGTCGCCCACTGGCAGGCGGTGGGCTTCATGCACGGCGTGATGAACACGGACAACATGTCCATCCTGGGGCTCACCCTGGATTACGGCCCGTTCGGCTTCATGGAGGCTTTTGATGCCGGCCACATCTGCAATCACTCCGACCACACTGGCCGCTACAGTTATCGCGCCCAGCCCCGGGTGGCGCACTGGAATCTCTACGCCCTCGGCGATGCGCTGATGCCTCTGGTGGGGCCGCCGCAGGAGGTTCGGGAAATCATCGATGGCGATTTCATCCCTGCCCTTGAAACCACCTTTTTGCGCCTGATGCGGGCCAAGCTGGGATTGCGCATTGCCATGGACGGCGATGCCGAATTCATCGATCAAACCTTTGGCCTGTTGCAGGCGAACCGGCCCGACTACACCTCCTTTTTCCGCGCCTTGAGCCATTTGCCCGGCAGGGTGAAGACCGCCAGCGCTGCGCGCCCACGCATCGATGCGCCGGTGCGTGACCAGTTCGCCGACCGGGCACGCTGCGATGCCTGGCTCGTCCAATGGCGCGCGCGCCTGGCGCAGGAGGGGTCCGTGGATGGCGACCGCCAGGCGGCGATGCGACTCGCCAATCCCAAGTATGTGTTGCGCAACTGGGTGGCCGAGTCGGCCATCCGACGCGCCCGCGAGGGCGATTTTGGGGGAGTCGCGGAAGTCCTGGATTGCCTGCGGCGCCCCTTTGAGGAACAACCGGAATACGAGCGCTACGCCGCTCCGCCACCCGACTGGGCGGCTGGATTGGCGGTGAGCTGCTCGAGTTGACATGCGGGCGGTTTACCCTGCCCGGAGGATGGGAACGGGATGACGGCGATGAGCGGTGATGACACAGGGTTGCCGAGTTTCCGGGCTGGGCACGGGCGGGCCGAGCAATGGCAGGACGCGGTGGAAGCCGCCCTGCGCCAGATGGGTGATCCGCCCGTCGGGGCCACTCTGGGAGTTGTCTACATGACCGACTGGCTGGCTCCGGCGGGGCGCGCCATCCTGGCCTACCTCCAGCAGGCCACCGGGGTGGAAGACTGGGTCGGTTCGGTGGGCATCGGCATCCTGGCCGCCGGGGTCGAGTATTTCGATGAACCCGCCGTGGTGGTGATGCTGGCGTCCCTGCCCGAGGGGGAATTCCAGCTGTTTTCCCCCAAGCATCCGCTGCCGGTTGCGGGCAGCCTCACGCCGGCGGGGAACGATGCGGCTCACCTGGCGCTGGTCCACGCCGATGCCCATACGGACGATCTGTCCGGGCATCTGACGACACTTTCCGCCGGTCTCTCCAGTGGTTATCTGGTGGGTGGCGTCACCAGTTCCCGCACCCGCTCGCTGCATTTTTCCCGGACGGGATTCGAGGACGGCCTGTCTGGAGTGGTGTTCTCCTCGGGCATCACCGTCGCCGTACGCCTCACCCAGGGGTGCTCCCCGCTGCGTCATGGACCGGGCCAGGCGCCGGTGCGTCACCGGGTCACGGCGGCGGAGGGCAATGTGATCATCAGCCTCGACGGCCGTCCGGCGCTGGATGTGTTGTGCGAGGACCTCGGCACGATCGTCGAGGAGGCCGACCTGCACGAGATCGCCCAAAGCATCCATGTGGGCCTGCCGGTGCCGGGATCGGATACCGGGGATTACCTGGTGCGCAATCTGCTGGGCCTGGATGCCACCCGCAAGCGGCTGGCCATCGGCGATTATGTGGAGACCGACCAGTCCATCCTGTTCTGCCGACGCGATGTCCAGAGCGCTCACGAAGACTTGCTGCGCATGCTGGACCACATCCGGTCCGGCCTTGCGGGGCCACCCCGGGGGGGATTGTATTTTTCCTGTCTGGGGCGCGGTGAGCGCCTGTTTGGTCGTCGCTCGGCGGAACTGTCCAT
>JBAUIG010000225.1:0-6422 GCA_049682735.1 Candidatus Macondimonas sp.
GCTTCAAACAGGGCGAAATTGAACACCACGCCATCGAATTGGCCCAGCTGCAGCGGATCGACCACCAGTTCATCATAGCGCAGCACTTCAAAGCGCCCTGCGCCGGCCGCCCGCGCGGCGCCAATCAACGGCACCGTTGCATCGACGCCCACGGCCTCGATGCCGTCATCGTGCAAGGCCCGGCACAGCCAGCCTTCGCCGCAACCGACATCCAGAACCCGCCGCGGCGCGCCCACTTTTATCGCGTCCAGTACTGCCGCATTGGTGACGCGGCGGCTGTCGATGCGCTGCTCCCGCACAGCGCTGAGCCAGGCCTCTGCATTGCTTTGCCAACTCGCCAGAATAGCCTTTGAATCCCCCATCCGCTCAAACTCCGGCCGTTCCCAGTATTAAAAGCATAAGCGCGATAATCGCGTTGGGCCGCACTGCGGTCCCAATTTGCGTTGGGCGCGCGCTTCGTATTCCGCCACTTCAGTGGCGGTCAGGGTATCCGTTCACCGTTCGTTGACGCCCCTATTGATGAAACCTCGCGGTGCCCAGTGATGCGCTTTTCGCGCCATTCTTTTTCATTACAGGGTGAATTTACAATCCGCGCCTTTGGCCCAATCGCTGGTATCCCGGCTTTTTCTGAATTTCTCGGCGTCGATGGGATAATAAAGTGATGCGGCATCGGCTAAAGCCACTTACGCCCGTCAACCTTCCCCCTCCTGGAGTCTGACATGCTGGAAATCCGCGTGCGCCTGGCGCCCGAACCACAACGGGAGGATGCCCCCGATGAATTGACTCTAACGCTGCCCTTCGATGCGCGCCAGCGCAGCCGGCAGCGGGTGCGCCTGGACGACGGCAGCGAGCGGGCGCTGCTCTTGCCACGCGGTACCGTGCTGCGCGACGGCGATCGGCTGCAGGATGAAGCGGGCCAGGTCATCCGCGTGCAGGCGGCGGATGAGACCGTATCCACCGCCCGCTCGCAAGATCCCCGGTTGCTGGCGCGGATCTGTTATCACTTGGGCAACCGCCATGTGCCACTGCAGATCGGCGCAGACTGGCTGCGCTACCGGCATGATCATGTACTGGACGGCATGGTGGCCGCGCTGGGGCTGCCGGTGACGTGTGAACAGGAGCCGTTCGAGCCGGAAAGCGGCGCTTACTTTGGCGGCGGACATGCCCACACAAGCCATTTGCATGACTCCGAACCCCGGCCCGGATCGCCCCACGATGCCCCCTGATCTGGACGAGCTCGGCCTGCTGCGCCTGTTGCAATTGACCAGCCCCAGCCTGCCGATCGGCGCCTTTGCCTGGTCGCAGGGGCTGGAGACAGCGGTGCAAGCCGGCTGGATCGGCAACGAAGCCCAGGCGACGGATTGGCTCACGGCCGTGCTGGATCACGCGCTCGCCAGACTGGACGTGCCTGTACTGCTGCGTCTGCACGAGGCCATCAAGAGGAAACATTTTGATGTTGCTGCGCAATGGAATCGCTGGTTGCTGGCTTGCCGCGAAACCCGCGAACTGCTGCAGGAAGACACCCACATCGGCGCTGCCCTGTTGCGACTGCTGCTCGATCTGGACGCGTCAGTAGCACAGCGCTGGCAGGCAGCCCAAGGCGGAAAGCCGCTCAGTTATGCCACAGCCTTCGCGCTGGCGACGGTGCATGCAGACTTGCCGGCGCGCATGGCCGTGTTGGGTTACCTGTGGGCCTGGAGCGAGAATCAGGCCACCGCCCTCATCAAGCTCGGTGTGCTGGGCCAGACCGGCGCACAACGCCTGTTGGGCAGCCTGCATCCGGCGATCCGTGCCGCGCTGGACTTGGGGCTGAGCCTGGAAGATGACGAACTTTGCATGGCCTTGCCGGGATTGGCGCGGGCCAGCGCCCACCACGAGACCCAACACAGCCGGCTGTTCCGCTCCTAGCGGGCGCTGAGCAAGTCGTTTGACCCTGCGACAAACCCATGACGCATGATCCAGCCGCTCTGCATGGCTTGCGTCTGCGCTGAACTCAAGCTGTCCAAAAGCTTGCTGAAGCCGCGATCCCTGCGTGGAAGCCAACGGTTCAACGCTTCCCTGAGCTGCCATCGTTGCGGAAAAAGTGCGCGACCGACACCCTGCACCGAATCATGCATCGGGCGACGCCGCACCGGACTTCAAGACCTGCTCGATGCGGCGGCGGGCCTCGTCGCTGACCAGGATGGCGCGCATGGCGCCGGGATAGAGTCGCCCCTGCGTCCGCACAGCGGTGAAAGCCAGACCATCGCGATCGGGATGCAACACGCAAAAATCATTGCCTTCCCGCAACGGCAAGGATTTGAATGCCCGGAAGGCGCTACCCTTGGGTTGTCCCAAGGCCGCGTCGATTTCCCGCAGGCTGTGGGCCAGTGCGGGATCCAAGGGAAAGCCGGCCGAGGCGTCCATCCGTGTAATGAGTCGACTCAGGCGTCAGCGGCCGGCTGGGCCGCCCAACTCCTTCGCCATCCGCTCCAGTTGATCCATGTCCACTTGACCAACACCGGGAATATCGATGGTGTTCCTGGCCTGTGCCGGACAGGCCCCCAGCCATTGCCCGGCGATCAGGGTGGTGCCTGTCACCTGGCCATTTTCCAGGGTTTCAAGCTGGGATTCGAAAGCGTTTTCGCTCAACCGGCGACCCTGACCGCGCACGTGAACCTGTTGACCTGGGTCGTCACAAACATATTCAAAGCGCATTTCCTGCCCCTTGGTGTGCTGTGAGAGCGCCTTGCACTCCTTGGGGATTTCGGGACTGGCGAGCGTTTTCTCGGCCTGGGCCGCGGTGTCCTCATCCACGCAGGTGCGGATGACCGGCATGGCCTTGCCGTTGTGTTGGGTTTTCATTTCCCACTGGCCGGGTTTGGTGGCAAACGGGGAGACTTCGGCGGCGCCAACCGGCAGGGCCATGAAGCCAGTCAGGACAAGCAAGCACAAAGGGCGCATGACGCAAAACTCCGGTTGGATCGAGGGCTTTGAGAACGCGGGCATTCTGGCTCAATCGGCTGAGGGCAACCAACGGGAATAGCGCTGGTGGGGCGATTCAGGAGGGAACGGCAGCGCGGCGCGCGGGATCGTTGGGGGGCGGCGGCTCCATGCGAACGCAATTACGCCCGGCTCCCTTGGCGCGATAAAGCGCCCGATCGGCCCGGCCAAGCGCGGTTTCGATGGACTCGCCGGGGGCGTATTCGGTGACGCCGATGGAGGCAGTGACCGGAAGCTTATGAGGCATGTGTTCGGCGCTATTGCGCTCAATCTGTTGCCGCAGCCGTTCCGCGGTCTCCACCGCGCCCATCAGCGTCGTCTCGCTCAGCAGCACCAGGAACTCCTCGCCGCCGTACCGGCCCAGGATATCCCCCACCCGCACCTGCTCGTGCAGAATCTCAGCGACCACCCGCAGCGCCTGATCGCCCGCCAGATGACCATGGTTGTCGTTGATGCGTTTGAAATAATCCAGATCCAGCATGCACAGGCTGAAGCGATACTGGCCACGATCCGCAATGGCCTTCTGGTGCATCAAGAGGTCCATGAGATGGCGGCGGTTGAAGACCTGGGTCAGATCATCGCGGATGGAAATCTGGCGAATCTGTTCCAGCGCCTGTTCGAGGCGGCGATTGCCTTCGACCAGTCGCCGCCGCAGCGTACTGATGTGTCCCCCCAATACCGCGAACCAGGGCAACAGCCCGCTGATCACGGCCAACTGCGCAAACAAGTCGAGAAAAGAAGCTGATTCAGGGTGGCGCAACTTGAGCAACACCGCCATGAGCGTGAAGCAGGCGACGGTATAGGCGCTTATCCCGAGCAACTGGCGGGTGTTGAGGTGAAACAGACCGAAGGTCATGACCGCCAGATAGAAAATCGATAGCAGGCCACGATAGGGGCCGGCGAAATAAATCAAATAGGTAATGAGCGCGATGCCGAAGGCCATCTGTGGAATGGTCAGACTGGGGTCCCGGAAGCGCAGGTTTGCGCCACTGCGCAGCAGGACGTAAAAACCAAGATTGGCGACCACCACCAAGGCCACGAAAACGGCGGCCACCACTGGTGTCACCGGGATTTCACCGCTACCCAGCACGCTCACCGCCAGCAGCAATACGCCACCAATGAGATAGGAAAAGGCGGCCAGCGAAAAACGCTGAATGCGCAGGCGTTGGGCTTTTTGTTCGACCGGATCGTTCGGGGTCATGACAAGCGCCGCCTCCATGCGACATCGAGGACGGCAACAGCCGGGAAAATTCCTGTGCTAACTTTAGCATCAGATTCCCCAAATCGCCCAATGGATGCATGCCATGATCGCCTTTGAACTCAACAGTGAGCCGGTCGAAGTGGCCGCAGATCCTCAGATGCCACTCCTCTGGATCTTGCGCGAAAACCTGGAGCTCACCGGCACCAAGTTCGGCTGCGGCATGGCGCTGTGCGGCGCCTGTACCGTGCATCTGAACGGCGCGCCGATTCGATCCTGTGTCACACCCGTTGCAGCTGTTGCAGGGCAAAGAATCACCACCATTGAAGGACTGGCCGGAGACACACTGCATCCTGTCCAGCGCGCCTGGCTGGACCTGGATGTGCCGCAGTGCGGATATTGCCAATCAGGACAGATCATGTCGGCTGCCGCGCTCCTGGCGAAGCATTCGAATCCCAGCGACGCCGACATCGACAGCGCCATGGCCGGCAACATCTGCCGCTGCGGCACTTACGACCGCATCCGCCAGGCCATCCATCGCGCCGCTGCGTTGCTGCGGGAGGGTTGATCGATGACCATGCAGTTCAATCCCGGTCGGCGCCATTTCCTGCAACTGACGGCCGCGGGCGGCGGCGCCCTGGTGCTGGGCCTGCAACTCACCGGCTGCGCGCCGGCTGTGGGCCCGGATGCGGCGGGCCGTTTCGCCCCCAATGCCTGGATCCGTATCGATCCCGACGGCGCGGTGACCCTGTTGGTGGCGCGCGCCGAAATGGGCCAGGGCGTGATGACTGCGCTGCCCATGCTGCTGGCCGAGGAACTGGAAGTGGACCTGGAAAGGGTGACGGTGGCCTTTGCCCCCGCCGATCGCGTCTATGACAACCCCATGATGTTCATCCAGGCGACCGGCGGCAGCACATCGGTGATGACCTCATGGGAACCGCTGCGCGAGGCCGGCGCCGCAGCCCGGGAGATGCTGCGGGCCGCCGCAGCGGCGCGTTGGCAGGTGCCCGTGGCCGAATGTCGCGCCCAGGCGGGGCAGATCCATCACGATGCCAGCGATCGGCAGGCAGGATATGGCGAACTGGCGACGGAGGCCGCCGCTCAAGCGGTGCCCCGCAAGGTGACGCTCAAATCCCCGGATCAGTTCCGCCTCATCGGTCACGATCAGCGCCGGCTCGATGCCCACGACAAGGTCACCGGTCGCGCCGGATTCGGCATGGATGTGCGCCTGCCCGATCTTCTGGTGGCCTGCATCGCCCGACCGCCCGTCTTCGGCGCGCGGCTGCTGCATCTGGAGGATGCCGCAGCGCGGGCCGTGCCGGGGGTGCGGGAGGTGTTCGTCATCGCCAGCGGCGTGGCCGTGCTGGCCGAGGGCTATTGGGCCGCTCGCCAGGGTCGTGATGCCTTGGCGATCACCTGGGATCCGCCCTCCACCCCGGCCGTGGACAGCACCGAAGTCGCGGCGCAGTTGCGGGGATTGCTGGCCCACCCCGGTTTCCGGGTTCGCCAGGAAGGGAGCCCCTTGGAAGTCCTCGAGCAGGCGCCGCGCACCCTGGAATGCATCTATGAAGTGCCCCTGCTGGCCCATGCCACCATGGAACCCATGAACGCCACCGCCTGGATCCACGAAGGCCGCTGTGAACTGTGGGTGCCGACGCAAAATCAGGGCGGCGCACGGGACACGGCCGCTGCCCTGACGGGTCTGGCCGTTGCCGATGTCGTGGTACATACCACCCAGCTGGGGGGCGGCTTTGGCCGCCGTGTGGCCAATGATTTCGTCGCCGAGGCCGTGGCCTGCGCACTCAAGACCCCCCACCCCGTGAAAGTCATCTGGACCCGGGAGGACGATACCCGCCACGACTTCTATCGTCCGCCGGTTTCCCATCGCCTCACGGCCGCGCTTGATCAGGCCAATGAGCCGACCGCCTGGCTACACCGGGTGGCTGGCCCTTCCATCATCGCCCAAGCGCTGCCCGATATGGCACCCGCCGCCCTTCCCAACCGCGCACCGCGCCAAGTCAAGAACGCGGTCGCCCAGGGCATGGCCTTGGCGACCGGCATGATTCCTGATTTCGTCGGCCTCGAAGGCGCACGGGAAAATCCTTATGCCATCCCCAACCTGCGGGTGGAATTCGCCACTTTGCGGCCTTATGGCGTTCCGCTCGGATTCAGGCGCTCCGAGGGCCATTCCCACGCCGCCTTCGCGGTGGAGAGTTTCATCGACGAACTCGCCGTCCAACGC
>JBAUIG010000226.1:0-2916 GCA_049682735.1 Candidatus Macondimonas sp.
CTCACTCACACAGCGAAACCGGCGCCAAGGATGCGGGCCAGGGGATCGATGCCTGAACAGGCTGATACAGGCATGCCGAACTTGTGCCGCTGAACTTGCCCATGGATCGATCAAAACCAGAGCCGCAGGCCGGCGACCAGCGCCGTATCGGCAACCGCCTCATTCTCCGCACGCGCCAGATCGGCGGTCTCGCCATATTTGCGGGTCCACTCCAGGCCCACGTAGGGCGCCAGTTGGCGGCGGATTTCATAGCGCAGGCGCAGCCCCAACGTCACTGAATTCAATCCTTCCCCGACGCCGAAGGCGGACACCCGTTCACCCGCCACCGCGGTCTCGAAGCGCGGTTGCAACACGAGGCGCTGGGTCAGCAACAACGCGTATTCCGCTTCCAGGTTCGCCGACAACCCGCCCTTATCGCTCAGACGCACATTGGCGTCCACTTCAAACCAGCCGGGCGCCAGCCCCAGGAGACCCGCCACCACCGAGTAGCGCTCGGCGTCGGACCCTGGTCCGTCGATCCGCTGGGTGCCGACCCCCAGTTGCAGATCCCAGTACGGGGCGATGAGGCGGCCGAAGGACACATCCAACCGTTCGATTTCACTACCGGCGCCTTCCAGCCTCTGCGTCCCTTCGGTATTGAGCCACAGCCGATTCATGTCGCCGCCGAGCCAGCCGATCGCTTCCCAGCCCAGGGTGTTCGGTCCCTCGTTGTCGCTGTATTCAAGTCGATCGATGAGCAGAAACCCATAACGCGCATCATCGTCGATGGGGTCGGGCCAAGTCGGCGGTACATCGCCAGCGCCGGGTTCGGCTGCAGCCAGCGGCGCCGACAGGAGCAATGCGCACAAGGCCAGGGGGAGACGCATAAGCTTCATGGCCGGTCCCCTCAGGACACCCGCACGACGCGGAACATGCCCAATTCCATGTGGTACAGGAAATGACAATGGAAGGCCCAGCGGCCTGGCGCGTCGGCATTGACCAGCGCGCTCAGGCGCTCCGCCGGCTTGACGCTGATGGTGTGCTTGCGGGGAATGTGGGGGCCCTGGCCGTTTTCCAGCTCCATCCACATGCCGTGCAAATGGATGGGATGTTCCATCATGGTGTCGTTCACCAGGATCAATCGCAGCCGTTCGCCGTAGATGAATTCCACCGGACCGCTGACTTCGGAGAATTTCCGGCCATCGAAGGACCACATGTAGCGCTCCATGTTGCCGGTGAGATGGAGCTCCAATTCCCGCGTCGGCGGCCGTGGATCGAAGTCATGCGCCAGCCGCCGCAGATCGGTATAGACCAGGACCCGGTGGCCCACATCGGAAAGGCCGGTGCCGGGCTCGCCCAGTCGGTTGCGCTGTACCTCGGCGATGCTGGCATTCCCCGGTCCGTGCCGATCCGGTCCGTGGCGAGCGACGACCGGGCCCGTTTCATGTCCCATCCCATGGGGTGAAGCAGGCTTGTCGTCGGGCATTATATGGCCGGCATGGGGATCAACGCCGGTCGCTGCCTTGTCCTGCGCAGCAGCGTCCTGCATCGGCTTGCCATGCATCATGGCCATGCCCATGTCCGTCATGGTGCGCAGCGGGCGTTCCCGCAATGCCGGCAACGGCGCGCTCAGGCCCGGTCGGGGCGCCAAAGTGCCGCGCGCATAACCGCTGCGGTCCATGCTCTCGGCGAACACTGTATAGGCCCGATCCTCGGCGGGCTGGACCACCACATCAAAGGTTTCGGCCACACCGATCTGCAGTTCATCCACCTCCACCGGCGCCACGTTCTGGCCATCGGCCTGCACCACGCGCATGGGCAGGCCCGGAATGCGGACATTGAAATAGGTCATGCTGGCGGCATTGATCAGCCGCAGCCGCACCCGCTCGCCCGGGCGGAACAATCCGGTCCAGTTGGCATCCGGGGCCTGGCCATTGAGCAGGTAGGTATAGCTGTGTCCCGTCACATCGGCGATGTCCGCCGGGCTCATGCGCATGGCGGCCCAATCCAGGCGATCGCGCACAGTGGCGGCCCAACCATCGGCCGCCACATCCCGGAAAAAATCGCCGGCGGTGCGCTGCTGGAAGTTGTCGAAGTCGCTTTGCTTTTTGAGTTTGGCCATCACGTGATGTGGATTGTCGAACATCCAGTCGGACAGCACGATCACGTGTTCGCGATCAAAGGCAACCGGATCCTCGCCTGCCGGGTCGATGATGATGGGGCCGTAGAGGCCGAGCTGCTCCTGCATGCCGCTGTGGCTGTGATACCAATAGGTTCCGCTTTGACGCACCGGGAAACGGTAGGTAAAGGTCGTGCCCGGGGCGATGCCCGGGAAACTCACGCCGGGAACGCCGTCCATCTGGAAGGGCAGCAGCACGCCATGCCAATGGATCGAGGCGTCCTCCGTCAGCGCATTGTGAACGCGGATGGTGAGGTCCTCGCCCTCTTGCAGCCGGAGCAAGGGGCCGGGAACGCTGCCATTGATCGCGACCATCCGCCCGATTCGCTCGCCGATAGCCACATCCTGCCGGTGGACGCGCAGGTCGATCGGCTCACCGGCCGCCCGCAAGGACTGCGGGCCCGCCATGCCCCAAGTGGCCGCGCGCGCGTAAGACGGCAACAGAGCGCCGCAGGCGGCGAGCACACCGCTGGAGGCAAGTCCCGTGACAAAGCGGCGACGGCTGAGATTGACGAAATTGACGGATCGCTTGCTCATGGCTTTCTTTGGGGATTGTTGGGCTGCGCCCAGCCAAGTCTACGCAAAACCGTGGCGGAAAGGCGTTTTGATACGCAGCCTTTGGCTGGGATGATGCGGATTGCGACGGATGGCCCGGAAGCAGATGAATGATGGGTGGGGGTGATCATGGGAATGCGCGAAACTTTGGAACAACGTCTTATTGCCGGCCAGGACGATGCGATGCTGCGGCTGTCGCTGGC
>JBAUIG010000227.1:0-5180 GCA_049682735.1 Candidatus Macondimonas sp.
GCGCCTGATCGAGCAGGTGCAACATCTCGCGCTTGGCGGTGAAGGCATCAAACAGCGCCCGGAGCTTCTCCACATGGGAAAGCTCCTTGAAATCCATCAGGTTGGACTGACCGGCAATGACGTAATCGGCCTCTTCGGGGACGTCGAACACCACGCTGGCCAGTTCGACCGCAGCGCGCATCAGCTCATCCATGTCCGCCCGGGTGCGCCGCATTTCGTCGACGATGGATTCGCGGACCTGCTGGATGCCTTTCCCCACGAACAGGGTATTGAGGTAGTTGGAGGCCTGCTGCAATTCCGAGGCGCTGAAGGGACGTTCCACCTTGAGGATACGGTTTTGCACCTCCTGGCCCTCGAAGACCAGCACGGCGAGGACCTGATGCCCGGACAACGGCAGGAATTCGATATGGCGCAAACCCAGTTGCTCGCGGCGCGGCAAGGTGACCACGCCCGCCATATGGGTAATGCCGGAGAGCAGGCGGGACGCGGTATCAATGACCTGCTGGCGAGTTACGGTCTCGTCGGCCACGAACCCCTGCTCGAGCAGCGCCAACTGCGCGGACTCCAGCGGCTGGACCGTCAGCAGACTATCGACAAACAAGCGATAGCCGCGCACCGTGGGCACGCGGCCGGCAGAGGCATGCGGAGACTGCAAAAATCCCTGTTCCTCCAGATCGAGCAGGGCATTGCGAATCGACGCGGGACTGAGATCCAATCCGCTTTCCCGGGCAATGGTTCGCGACCCGACCGGCTCACCTTCACGGATGAAGCGGTCGATCAGGGTTTTCAGAATGATCTGGGCCCGTTCGCCCAGGGCATGCGGTGTTGTCGTTGACATCATCCTCACCCAGAATGGCTCTGTCCAAGATCGATTGGCACTCGACCAGACGGAGTGCCAATCGTCACCATAGCAACGGCCGGCAAACAGTGTCAACGACTTGTCACACTCGCTGTCCGGCCTTGGAAAAACAAGGCTCGCCATATGCCCAAATCGCCACCGCGTTTCGCGACCATCGGCCTGATCGGCAACCCCGCCAACGCCCAACTGGCGGCGACCCTGGCGCCCCTGGCGGCCTACCTGCTGCGACGCGGCTGCCGCATCCTGCTCGACGAACGCTGCCAGGCGGCCAGTCCCGATCCCACGCTACCGCTGCTCGCGCGCAGCGACATTGCCCGGCAGGTGGATCTCGTCATCGTGATCGGTGGCGACGGCACGTTTCTGGATGCAGCGCGGGCGGTGGGTCCCGAGCAGGTGCCGCTGGTGGGCATCAACCTGGGTCGCCTGGGTTTCATGGTGGACATTCCGCCCGCCCAGATGGAGCTGGCGCTGGACACCATCCTGGCCGGCGATTACCAGACCGACCAGCGCTTTCTGCTGGAGGGCACCGCCCTACGCGAGGATACCGTCCTGCACCGGGATACGGCGCTCAACGATGTCGTCATCAACAAGCACCACGTCGCGCGCATGATCGAATTCGACACTTACATCGATGGCCGTTACGTCAACAACCACCGTGCCGACGGGCTGGTCGTGGCGACGCCCACCGGCTCCACGGCCTATGCACTCTCGGGTGGGGGCCCCGTGATGCATCCGCAGCTGCAGGCCATCACCCTGGTGCCGATCTGCCCTCACGCCCTGGCCGATCGGCCCTTGGTGGTGAATGCCGCGGTGGAAATCGAGATTCGCATTGCGGCGCGCAACACCAATCCCGTGCAGGTCACCTGGGATGGGCAGAGCAGCGTCGAGCTGCGCAATGGGGACTGCGTGCGCATCCGCCGCAGCGATTTCGCGCTGACCTTGATCCACCCCAGCAACCATGATTACTTCCGGATCCTGCGCAGCAAGCTGCGCTGGGGCAGCCAACCGATCCCCTGAGGCCCGCGCGGCATGCTGACACGCCTGGAAATCCGCAACTACACGCTCATCGACCACCTCGAACTGGATTTCGGGGCCGGTTTCTCCGCCCTGACGGGCGAAACCGGCGCGGGCAAATCCATTCTCATCGATGCCCTGGGTCTGCTGCTGGGCGATCGCGCCCGCACCGATCTGATCCGCGCAGGCGCCACGCGAGCGGAACTGAGCGCCGAATTCGACCTGCAAGCCCTGCCCGAGGCGGTGCGCTGGCTCAGTGACGAGTCGCTGGACGATGGGGATGCCTGTCAGTTGCGCCGGGTGTTGCAACGCGATGGCAGTTCCCGGATCACCATCAACGGGCGCACTGTCACCGCGCAGTCCCTGCGCAACCTGGGGCCGCTGCTGGTGGAAATCCATGGTCAACACGCGCACCAATCCCTGCTGCACAGCGCGGCGCAGCGCAGCCTGCTGGATCGGATCGGCGGCCACGATGCTCTGCTGGCCGCCGTGGAACACGCCCACGGCGAACTCAAGGAAGTTCTGGATGCGCTGGCGCATCTGCAGAGCGCAGGTGGTGACAAGGGCCCGCAAAAGGAGTGGTTGGAGTCCCAGATCGCTGAATTGGACGACTTGGCGCCGCAGGCCGCCCAATGGGCGGATCTGGTTGCCGAGCACAAACGCCAGGCCCATGGCGAACGGCTGTTGGCGCTGGCGCAGGACGCCCTGGAACGACTCGACGGTGAAGGGCCGCAAGCCTTGCGTCTATTGCAGCAGGCCAACCGCGACATGGACGAGGCGCGCCGACTCGATTCCCGCCTGGATGAAATCGCCCTGCTGCTGGATCAGGCACTGATTCCCGCCCAGGAAGCGGAGCGGGCGCTGGTGCACTATCTGGCCGACACCCAGGTCAATCCCGAGCGCCTGGCCTGGCTGGAGGCGCGGATTGCGCGCTACCACCACCTCGCGCGCAAGCACCATTGCCCGCCCGAGGAACTGCCAGACACCCAGCTGCGACTGCGTCAGGAACTGGTGGCCTTGGCGCACCGCGCCGACCGGCAGGCGGAATTGCAGGCTCGTGAGATCCTATTGCGAGCCGCTTATGCACAGGCTGCCGAAACCCTGGGCGCAGCGCGGCGCGGCACCGCGCTGCGGCTGGCCGGACAGATCGAGGAACAGGTGCGCGTGTTGGGCCTGCCTCACGCCCGCATCGCCATTGACGTGGAGACCGAGCTCGATCGTCTCTCCCCGCATGGGCGGGAACGGGTGGACATCATCATCAGCATGAATCCAGGGCAGCCGCTGAAACCTCTGGCCCGCGTTGCCTCGGGCGGGGAACTGTCGCGTATTGCGCTGGGCATTGCCGTGGTGGCGGCGGCCCATGCCCCGGCGGGCTGCATGATCTTTGATGAAGTGGATGCCGGCGTCGGTGGCGCGGTGGCCGAGCTGATCGGCCAGCGCTTGGCGCAACTGGCGCGCCACGGCCAAATCCTGTGCGTCACCCACCAGGCTCAGGTTGCCGCCTATGCCCGGCAGCATTACCGCGTGTCCAAGCAGGTGCGTCAGGATGAGACCCATGCCGTAGTCCAGCGCCTGTCGGAATCGGAAACCACGGAAGAACTCGCAAGGATGCTGGGCGGGCGCACCATCACTGAACGCACCCGGGAGCACGCCCGTGAAATGCGTGCCCAGGCGCTTCAGTCGGATGTATTCGTGGTTTGATCGGCGCTGTCGCCGGGCACGGCGGATGGCTTGTGCCGACAATCAGGGCAAATGCCATAGATGTAGAGGCTGTGATCGGTCATCTCATAGCCCATGCGCTTCGCAATCGACGCCTGGCGCGCCTCGATGGCATCGTCCATGAACTCGTCCACGCGCCCACACTTCACACACAGCATGTGGTCGTGATGGGCGCCCTGATTGATTTCGAAAACCGAATGGCCGCTTTCGAAATTGAGGCGATTGACGAGCCCGGCGCTCTCGAATTGGGTCAGCACCCGGTAGACCGTGGCCAGCCCGATCTCTTCGCCTGAATCGAGCAGGGCACGATAAAGATCCTCGGCGCTCATGTGACGGGTGTCCCCCGCTTCGAGCATCTCCAGGATCTTGAGGCGGGGCAGGGTAACCTTCAGGCCGACCTTGCGAATATCCTTGGATTCCAATTTGGTGCGCTCCATTCCGGAAAACCCATCGTCACCCGGTTTGTTTTTCGCTAAGATGACGTGCCTCGAACGGACTGTGAGCCCCATGAAACGATTGATCCTGCCTTTGATTCTGACGCTCGGCGCCCTCTCGGGAGGATGCTTCGTGTACAAACCGGAGATTCGCCAAGGCAACTCGCTGGATCGTGCGGCCGTGGATCAGCTCGCGCCCGGCTTGACCCGGGATCAAGTGCAATATCTCTTGGGTCGACCCGTTCTCAAAAACCTGTTCGACGCCAATCGCTGGGACTACGTATTTTACCACCGGAACCGGCGTGATGAAGACAAATGCCGTCTGACGGTGTTTTTCGAGCAGGATCGACTGGCGCGCCTCGAACGCGAACCTGATGGCGCCGCCTTCGACGCCTGTATCGACCAGTCCGCCCGCATCAAACCCAACAAGTTCTAACGAAGCTCTGAAAAACCCGTTTCCGAACTCGAATGCGGAACGTTGCGTTTGAATTCCCGCAGCGCTCGCCGCATCGGCTGATCCTCGATGCAGCGCTTCTTTCACAACCTCAAGACCGCGCAAGTCCGTGAACGGCTTATCCAGCCGGCGCGCCGCGCAGGCGTATGCCCAGCTCCCGCAGCTGCGCCTCGCTGGCGGGTCCGGGCGCGCGGGTGAGCGGGCAACTCGCAGTCTGGGTCTTGGGAAAGGCGATGACATCGCGGATGCTCCTGGCGCCGGCCATCAACATCACCAGCCGGTCGAGCCCGAAGGCAAGCCCGCCATGGGGCGGACAGCCGTACTTGAGGGCGTCGAGCAGGAAGCCGAATTTCTCCTCGGCCTCCTCCCGCCCGATGCCCAGCAGGTTGAACACGACTTGTTGCATTTCGGGGCGATGAATGCGCACCGAACCGCCACCCAGCTCGGTGCCGTTGAGCACCATGTCATAGGCGCGCGACACCGCCCGCCCCGGATCGGCTGCCAACGCGGCGGCATCGCTCACCCGCGGCGCAGTGAAGGGATGATGCAGGGCCTGGAAGCGCTGGGTCTGTTCGTCCCACTCGAACATGGGGAAGTCCACCACCCACAACGGCTGCCAACCCGCTGCAACCAAATCCAGATCCTGCCCCAGGCGCAGGCGCAGCGCGCCCAGCGATTCACTCACCACGCGCGCCTTGTC
>JBAUIG010000228.1:0-8099 GCA_049682735.1 Candidatus Macondimonas sp.
TGGATAGGCTGGGTGATCGAGTCATTCCGCCGCCTGAGCAGCCGCGGCGGTGTCCTGGAAGGTCATTTCCGCTGGCAACCCCAGACCCGGGAACTGCTTTACCGCAACCTGCGCTGGCTGGTGCTCCTGACAGGCCTGGCCACCGTGCTCATGCGCCTGGCCGCTGCGGAGCCGCAGGGCTTGAGCACCGCTGTCCTGGGACGGGCCACATTCATTGGCTTCTCGGTTGGCTTGCTGGTCTTCACCATGCGGATCTTCCATCCCATGAAAGGCGTGCTGGGCAACTGGCTTCAGGACCATCGGGACAGTTGGGCCTGGCGCGGACGCCAGGCCGGGTACGCGCTGGCGCTGGTCTTCGCCGCCCTTCTCGCCCTGATGCCGATCTTTGGCTACACCTACACCGCGGTACAACTGCAGGCACGCGTCTTTTTCAGCGGCTGGCTGATGGCGGCAAGTGCCTTGGTGATCAGTTTGTTGATCCGGGGCCTGTCCGTGAGCCTGCGCCGCATCGAAGTGGCCCGCATCGGCAGCCGGATCCTGGAAAGCTTGAGCCGGCCTGACGCAGCAGCGTCCTCTGCCCCAGCCGGGGGGGAGGGCAACGTCAAGCCGCCGCCCGAGCCGATGATGGATCTCGAAACCATGAATGAGCAGGTCCGCACCCTGCTCACGCTCGCCCTCGCGGTGATGGTCGTCGGTGGCCTTTACATGATCTGGGGGGACACTTTCAGCGCGCTCAAGGTGCTGGACCGGGTCACCTTGTGGTCCATTACCGAGCCCGGCAGTGACGGGGCCGGACCGGTCACCCGCGCCGTCACCCTGGGCAGTGTGGGTCTGGCCCTGGTGGTACTGACCTTCACCCTGGGCGCAGCGCGCAATATCCCGGGACTTCTGGAAGTGCTGGTGCTGCAGCGCCAGAGCGTGGATGCCGGGACCCGCTACGCGGCCACCCTGCTCAGTCGCTACGCCATCTTTCTGACAGGTCTGTTGGTAGTCGTCAACCAACTGGGCATCGACTGGAGCAAGGCGCAATGGCTGGTTGCCGCGCTCTCGGTGGGCCTGGGTTTCGGTTTGCAGGAAATCGTCGCCAACTTCGTCGCCGGCATCATCATCCTGTTCGAGCGCCCCGTGCGCATTGGCGATACCGTCACCGTGGGCGGCGTGTCCGGGACCGTTTCGCGCATACGCATCCGTGCCACCACCATTCTGGATTGGGATCGCAAAGAGCTGATCATCCCCAACAAGAGCTTTGTCACCGATCCCGTCGTCAACTGGACCCTCAGCGATCTGACCACCCGTGTGGTGATTCCCATCGGGATCGCCTATGGGTCCGATCCCCAGCAGGCACTCACCGTCATGGAAACAACAGCTAGGGAAAATCCATTGGTTCTGAAAGATCCTCCGCCGACGGTCCTGTTCATCGGTTTTGGCGACAGTTCGCTGGATTTCGAGATGCGCGTGTTCGCCAAGAATGTGGGTGATTCACTGCAAGTGCGCCACCAGATCCATCTGACCCTGGAACGCGCATTGCGCGAAGCCGGCATCGAAATTCCCTTTCCGCAGCGTGATCTCCATCTGCGCTCAGTCGCCGCAGAAGTGGCCGAGGCGCTGCGCCCCACACCGAAAAACCCGCCTGAGGATCGTCACTAAACCGTTATCGGGCCGTTATCGTACCGTCACAAGCCATTTGCATACTTCGCGCAGCGCCAACCGCGACGCCCCGTCCGGATGGCTGGTATCTCCCCCTGCAGCGAGACGGCCGATGCGGATTGCCCTGGTCACCGATGCCTGGAAGCCCCAAGTCAACGGGGTGGTTCGCACCCTGACGACACTGGACAACCGACTGCGGGCCTTGGGCCATCTCGTCAAGGTCATTCAACCCAGCCTGTTCACCACCCTCCCCATGCCCGGCTATGCCGAGATTCGTCTGGCCATCTGGCCGGACGGGCAGGTGCGGCGCATGCTGGAAGCCTTTGAGCCCGAACACATCCACATCGCCACCGAAGGCCCCTTGGGGCTGGCGGCCCGGCGCTATTGCACCACGCGCAACCTGCAGTTCACCACGTCCTTTCACACCCGCTTTCCCGAATACCTCAAGGCCCGCCTGCCTTTTCTGCCGACAGGACCCGGCTATGCCGCGATGCGCTGGTTCCATGGCGGTGCGACGCGCACCCTGGTGAGCAATCCGGATCTGATCGAAGAACTGCACGGACGCGGCTTTACCAACCTGGTGCTGTGGCGGCGCGGCGTGGACACCGAGCTGTTCCGCCCGATGGACAAGGACTTCCTCGCCGGTCCCCGCCCCATTTTTCTCTACATGGGCCGGGTGGCGCCCGAGAAGAACATCGAAGACTTTCTGCGCCTTGATTTGCCCGGCACCAAGTACGTTGTCGGCGACGGGCCCGCCCGGGCCGAACTGGAGGCGAGCTACCCTGCCGCGCGGTTCACCGGGCTACAGACCGGCGAAGCGCTGGTGCGCCACCTGGCCAGCGCCGACTGCTTCGTCTTCCCCAGCCGCACCGATACCCTGGGCCTCGTCATGATGGAAGCGCTGGCCTGTGGCGTACCGGTGGCGGCCTATCCGGTGGTCGGGCCGACCGCGCTGATTCGCAACGGGGAAAACGGCTATCTGGATGAGGATCTGGCGCAGGCCGCCCTGCAATGTCTCGACATCGCTCCGGAACCCTGTCGCGCCAGCGCCATGGGCTGGTCGCTGCAGCGCTCGGTGGAAGAATTCACGGGGCATCTGGTGCCAGCCCGGCTCCCGCTGCCGTTCACCCTGTTCGAGGGTTTTCCGCTGGATGGAGGCCGACGATGAACATACTGGTCCTGGGTGGCGATGGATTTTGTGGCTGGCCGACGGCCCTGCACCTGTCCGCACAGGGCATGAAGGTGCAGATCATCGACAACCTGTCCCGGCGGCGCATCGATCACCAACTGGGCATCACCTCACTCACCCCCATCGCATCGATCGAACAGCGGCTTGCCGTCTGGCAGGCCCTCACCGGGCGCACCATCCGCTTCGAGGCGCTGGATCTCGCCAGTGACTATGAGGCCCTGTGCGAGTTGCTTGCCCGGTGCGCTCCCGATGCCGTGGTGCATTTCGCCGAACAACGCTCGGCGCCCTACTCCATGAAATCGCCGGCCACCAAGCGCTACACCGTCCAGAACAACCTGGCCGCCACCCACAACCTGTTGTGCGCGCTGGTGGAAGTCGGGCTCGATGCCCATCTCGTGCATCTCGGCACCATGGGTGTGTACGGCTACGGCGGCAGCGGGGCGCCGATCCCCGAGGGTTATCTGCCGGTGCGGCTGCGCGACGCGGCAGGAAGCTGGGTGGAGCGGGAAATCCTTCATCCCACCGATCCCGGCAGCGTCTACCACATGACCAAGACCCAGGATCAATTGCTGTTCCAGTTCTACAGCAAGAACGACGGGGTCCGCATTACCGACCTGCACCAGGGCATCGTGTGGGGCACCCAGACGGCGCAGACCCAATTGGATGAGCGGCTCATCAACCGCTTCGACTACGACGGCGACTACGGCACGGTGCTCAACCGTTTCCTGGTGCAGGCAGCGGTGGGCCATCCGCTGACCGTGCACGGCAGCGGCGGCCAGACCCGCGCCTTCATCCACATCCAGGACACCGTCCGCTGTATTGAACTGGCCCTGCGCCATCCGCCGCAGGCCGGCCAGCGCGTGCGCATCATGAACCAGCTCACAGAGGTGCACCGGGTGCGCGATCTGGCGGCTCTGGTGGCGGAACAGACGGGCGCCGAAGTGCGGTTTCTACCCAATCCGCGCCAGGAGGCGCCGGAAAACGACCTGCAGGTCGACCATCGCTGCCTGCTGGATCTTGGGCTCGAACCCACCAGCTTGACCGCCGGCCTGATGCGGGAAGTCCATGATATCGCGCGGCGCTACGCCCAGCGCTGCGACCTGCGCAAGATTCCCTGTACATCCCGATGGATCCGGGATGACGGGGACACAGGCGCCGCCACCGCCGCCGTGGCCTGAACCCCCCGCCCATCCCGACCGGAGGATTCCCCATGCACGCGCTACCCAGCCCCACCCCGCCTGACTACCGCACGATCTGGATTTCCGATGTCCACCTGGGCAGCCGTGGCTGCCAGGCCGAGCTGTTGCTGGAGTTCCTGAAGCAGCATCCCTGCGAACGGCTCTATCTGGTGGGCGACATCATCGATGTCTGGGCCCTGCGCCGCGGCATCTACTGGCCCCAATCCCACAACAACGTGCTGCGTTTCCTGCTCGGGGCCTCGCGCCAGGGCACTGAAGTCATTTATATCCCTGGCAACCACGACGCTTTGTTTCGCGACCATTCCGGTGCCACTTTCGGCAGTATCGCCATCCATCGCCACGCCATGCACACCACCGCCGATGGCCGCCGCTTCCTGGTGCTGCACGGCGATGAATTCGACAGCGTGGTGCAATACTCCCAGCTCACCGCCATGTTCGGCAGCAAGATGTACGACGCCCTGCTGCGCCTCAACCATCCCGTGAACCTGGTGCGCCAGATGATGGGGCAGCCTTACTGGTCGCTGTCTGCCTTCGTCAAGGGACGGGTCAAGGAGGCGGTCAAGTACATCGGCAACTACGAGGAGGCCGTGGCCCGTGAAGCCGCGCGCTATGGCATCGACGGCGTCATCTGCGGTCACATCCACCATGCTGAAATCTCCCGCATCCACAACCTGCAATACTGCAATTGCGGTGACTGGGTGGAAAGCTGCACCGCGCTGGCGGAAAATCCGCAAGGCGAAATCTCGCTGATCCGCTGGGCCGAAGCCCGCACCGAACACAGCCCCGCCGTGCTGCGTCGCGTCGCCTGAAGGTCATTCGCGACTGATCCACCCACCCCTGTGGCGCCCACCGCAGGGGAAAGGGCGCTTGCAGCGTCTCGCCCTGCTCATGCTTTCCGCCCACTTGCCGAAAAATGGACAGGCATCGGCGGAGGACACGTATGACCAGCAAGCGGCACATCATCATGTTCGGTCTGGGATTGCAGCTCGCGGCGCTGGCCGCACAGGCCGACATCTACCGCTGCGAACAGGACGGCCGCACCCTCTACACCGACCACCCCTGCGCCGGCGAGCGCATCGACCCGGAATTGGCCAGCCGCGCCGGCGCGGGGGATGCATCCAACGCGGCATCACAAAGCGAACGGGGGCGGCGCTGGGAACAGGAATCGGCCGTGGCTCAAGGTCGGCAGCGCAAGGCCGACGCAGAATGGCTGGAACGCCATACAGAGGAAAAAAAGATCGAGGATGCCTACCGGCGCAGGGAAGTCGTCGCTGGGATGACCCAGGACCAGATCCGTCTGATCCTGGGAACGCCGGATCGCATTGGGAAATATGCAGACGCCCAAGGCCAGGATGACGTCTGGGAATACCCCGACCGCGGCACGGGCCGAGCGACCGTCATCTTCCGGGACGGGCGCGTGCTGCAATATCGCAATACGGGCAAGCGCCGCCGCTGAATTCTCGCCCGGCCTGATTCAAGGATTCTGCGCCAGCGCGTCGCTCAGCATCCGGGCAAACGCCGCATCCTGCCAGCGCCGCAGGGAAATCTCATTATATTGGTTAACCGTCAGGTCGACCCGCTGGATTGCCGCGCGCATCTCCGCATTGCCGCCCTGCGCCAGATTCTGGCGCTCCAACTCATCCGCCGCCGGCATCAAGCGGGCATAGCGGGCATGGATGGTCTCGATCTCACGGTAGGCCCGTGCGAAGCGCGGCAACTGGTCACTGCCTATTGTTGGCGCACCGAGCGCCTCAGGGCGGGCCGGAGCGGGCCGGGGCAGTTCGCGTAGGTCACGATTCGCCGCGTCTGGCACGGGGTTGACGGGTGGCGGCTCGACAGCGGCCGTTCCGGGAAGCACGGGGATGTTGACCTCATCCTCATCCTGCGCTTCGAACTGCGTATTGCCCGGCGGCGGCCTATCGGGCAGCGGGAAGACTTCCGCCTCCTGCGCCAGCGCCCCTAAGGGAAGCCAGAGCGCCACGCAGATTCTTGCCCATCGCTTCATCATCATTCCCCCGACCCCAAACGCGCCCTCATCCTAGCTCATCCCCGCCCGCGCTCAAAGAGCGAGTGGCGCGCTGTCGGTCCGACTTCTCGCGGGATGGCGCCGGAGCGAAAACGTACTAACAACCCCGACCGGTTTCACCGCCCGCCACGCCTTTTCCCTGCGCCAGCTCGCGATAGATCGCTGCCAGTGCCTGACCCTGCCCTGCAGCGTCAAAACCAGCGTCGAGGTAGGCGCGGGCCTGGCGCAGCCGCTCGGACAATTGTCCTGCGGGAGCCGCGATCCAGGCTTCGATGGCCGCTGCCAGGGCGTCGACATCCCCTTCCGGCACCAGTTGGTCGGCCCAGGTCGCGGGCAGCACATGGGGAATGTCGCAATGGCGCGTGGCGACGGCCGCCATGCCGCTGGCGACCATCTCGATCAGCACCACCGGCGCGCCACCTTCGGTATCGCCATTGCTGGCAGTGCGGCTCGGCGCCAGGAACAGGTGATGATCATAGGCCTCGCGCCACAGCGCCTCGGGCGGCTGAAACCCCAACAGGCGGGTGTGGGGCGCAAGCCCCGTGCGGGCCAGCGTGGCGAGTATGCGCGCCTTCTCGGCCTGGCTCGCGGCGTCATGCCCCGCATCCCCAATGAGGGTAATCGCCAGCGGATGATGGCGCCGCACCCGCGCCAGCGCCTCCAAGCCGTCCGGGAAGCCTTTCTTTTCGCGAAAGCTAGCCGCCATCAGCACCCGCAGCGGTGCGCCCGCCGGCGGCAGGCGCGGCCGAAAGGCGATGGCGGGCAGATCGACGCCGAGGTGATGGACCTGGCAACACTCGGGGGGACAGCCCATGGCGATCAGGCACTGCGCCATGTGCGGTCCCTCACACAGCACCCGATCGACGATGCGGAACATCTGCGCGTAGCGCGTCCGCCAGCGGGGATCGCGCTGGGGCAGCATGTTGACGTCGAAGCCGTAGAAACTCACGACATGGGCCGCTCCCAGCCGCCGCGGCATCGCTCCCATGGCCCAGCCGACGTGACCGAAATGGCTGTGCACCACCTGGGGCCGGAACGATCGGGCGGCCTGATCGACAAAACCAAAATCGGTGCGCGCGCCAAGACGCTTGAGCCCCCTATCCCAGAATCGCCGCAGCCGGCTGGCCTGCGCGAACACCCGCAGATCCGCGGCCGGAAAAAGCTCCAGATGCTCGGCGGTGTCGGCAACGATGCACTGGTGAAACGTCGGCGGCAGGGCGCGGATCTGGCGGTCGAGCCAGGTCTGGGTCTGAGGCAACCAGACCGGCAAGCGGTGCAATACCCGCAGTTCAGACGCCATGCCCGCTCCCGCGCCGTCGCCCCAGCCACTGGCCCAGCAAGGCCCATTCCACCGGCAGCAATCCGCGACTCACCAGGGTGTAGACCACCACCCCGACGCCGGACGAGACCGCCAGTTGTCCGGGCGGCGCCAGCGTGAACAGCACCGGCAAGAGCGCCATCGTCGCCGCCATGATCACCGCCGCGAGCAGCGGGCGACCGATACTCCCCAGATAAGCCGGGGCGCAGAGACCCAACACCGGGCGGATGAGCACCGGATAGGCAAGCCCGAAGAAACCCGCTTGCAGCGCCAGCAGCGCCGCAGCCACCCCCGTTGCCCCGCCGAAATGAGCCCCCGCCACCACAGTGGGCACCTGCAACAGGCTGATGGCCAGATTGGCGGCAAACCCCAGGCCGGCGCGTCCCTGCGACAGCAGCAGGGCCCCCACCGGATTGCCGATGGCACGAAATACGGCCACCCCCGCCAGCAGTTGCACCAGCTCCACCGCCGGCGCCCAGCGCGATCCGAACACGGTCGGCACGAACAGCGGCGCCAACACGGCGAGGCCCAGAAACAGCGGAAAATTGACCGCACCCAACAGCCTCTGGGCCTGGAAATAGCCCCGGCGCAAACGCGGCTGCTCATTCTGAATGCGCGCAAACAGCGGAAAGGCGACGCGCATCACAACCGGATTGAGCCGCGCCAGCGGTTGTAGTGTCATCTGCCAGGCCAGGTTGTAGTAGCCCAGGGTCTCGGGCC